>QHUF01000036.1 GCA_003221075.1 Gemmatimonadota bacterium | reverse complement strand
AGACGCATTTCGATTTGGCGGAGGTGCACGCCCGCCGGATGCAGCGGGCGTTCGGCGATCTGGCCCGCCCCTGCGCAAGGACCGATGCGGAGCTGAGCGCCCTGGCGCAGCGGCTCACCCAGGAGGAGAAGGCCGAGCAACGCCGGTACGATGAGGAGACCAACCATGGGCTCCTGGCGGACCAGCAGGCGGCATGGAGCCGGGACGTCGCGCAGCGGCTCGGCGGCTCGTAGGCCATCTAGCGTGGAACGGAAAACGGCTGGATTGTGTCTAACTTACGGCTCCCCCGTGAGGTAATACCATGCGTGCGCTTCGACTTCCCTCGCTGGCAACGCTGCGGGCGTTCCGTCCCACTCGGCGGCAACTGATCGGGATCGGAATCGCCATTCTCGTCCCCAGCGCCTGGCTGCTGGCGCGGGGTCCCGCAGGCCCGGACAATTCCCTGGTCGCTCGCGTCAAGCGCGGTCCGTTTGCCGTCACAGTCGCCACCTCCGGCGAGTTGCGGGCGAGGCAGTTCGTCCAAATCACCGCCCCCGCCGGCGCGCAGCAGGCGGGCGCGTGGCAGATGAAGATCCAGTCCATCGTGCCGGAAGGCACGATCGTAAAACAGGGCGACGTGGTCGCGGAGCTCGACCGCTCGACCCTGGCGAACAAGCTGGACGAGGTGCGCCTCGCCCTCCAGAAGGCGGAGGCGCAATACGAGCAGGCGATGCTCGACTCCACGCTGACGCTCTCGACCGCGCGCGAGAACATTCGCACGATGGAGTTGGCGCTGGAGGAGAAACGTCTCGCCAAGGAGCAGGCGGTCTACGAGGCGCCCACGGTGCAGCGCCAGGCCGCGATCGACTACGAACGGGCGGACCGCGCGCTGACCCAGGCGCGGTCGGACTACGAGACCAAGACGGAGCAGGCGCGCGCGAAGATGCGCGAGGTCGGCGCTGATCTTCAGCGGCAACGCAACCTGCTGAAGGTCGTGCAGGACGTGATGGCGGGGTTCACGATCCGCGCGCCCGCGCCCGGGATGGTGATCTACGTGAAAGAATGGAACGGCCGCAAGCGCACGGCCGGCTCGCAGGTGAACGCGTGGGAGCCGGGTGTCGCCACGCTGCCGGACCTCACGCAAATGGAGTCTGTCACCTACGTCAACGAGATCGACGTGCGCAAGCTTGCCGTCGGCCAGCCCGTGACGCTCACGCTGGATGCCGATCCTACCAAGCACCTCACCGGAACCGTGGCGAGTGTCGCGAACGTCGGTGAGCAGCGGCCGAACGCCGACGCGAAGGTTTTCGAGGTGAAGGTGACGGTCCAGGGCTCGGACACGACGCTGCGTCCGGGGATGACGACGGGGAACGCGATTGAGACCCTCACGCTGAATGTGGCGCTGTACGTGCCGCTCGAAGCGTTGAGCAGCGCGGGCGGCGTCCCGTTCGTATATCGCCAGGACGGTGGACGCATCGTCAAACAGGAAGTGATCACCGGACCGATGAACGAGGACGAAGTGGTGATCGTGCGTGGCCTCGAGGAGAACGACCGGGTGCTGCTGACGCCTCCACCGGATCACGACCGAATCGCGCTGACGCGTCTCCCCGCCTCGGCGCGCGACAGCCTGCCGGTGGCGGGCGGTGACACCGCACCCCGGGGAGACATCGCGGCTCCACCGCCAGTGCGGTGAACGTCGCCGAGCTGCGCCGCCAGTTCATCGCGCACGTCGGATTCAGCATGCGCACGGCGGTCGAAGCCGTGCAACACAACAAGCTGCGCGCTTCCCTCACCTCGCTGGGCATCCTGTTCGGCGTCGCCTCCGTCATTGCGATGCTCGCGATCGGGAAGGGCGCCGAGCGGGAAATCCTCGAGCAGATGCGCCTGCTCGGCTCGAACAACGTGATGATCACGCCGCTCGTGGAGCAGCACGAGGGCCCCGCCGATGACCAACCCGAGAAGAAGGTGACGAAGTTCTCGCCCGGCCTCACCTACGCGGACGCCCAGGCGATCGCCCGGGTGGTTCCTGGCGTGGAGGTGACGAGCGCGGAAGTCGTCCTCAATACGTCGCTCACTCGGGAGGGCCTGCGCCGCTCGGGAAAGTTGGTGGGCGTGGACACCACGTATTTCCGCCTCACGAATCTGGCGCTTGCCGCCGGCGCGGCATTCACGCCGCTGCAGGTGGAGCGCGGGCTCCCCGTCGCGATCATCGGCCATGGCGTACGCACCCGCTTCTTCACGACCGAGGATCCTGTCGGCCGGCCCCTCAAGGTCGGCGAGACCTGGGTCACCGTCGTCGGCGTGCTCCAGGATCGTCGCCTTACGCAGCAAACGGCGCAGCGCCTGGGTATCCGCGACGCCAACATGGACGTCTACGTGCCGGTGCGCACCGTGCTCATCCGCTTCCGGAACCGTGCGCAGCTCACGCAGCGCGATATCGAGCAGGCGGCCCGGGCGGTCACCGTCACCACCAACGACGAGCCCACGGAGTCCGAGCAGCAGCGCGAGGAGCGCTCCAACCGCAACCAGCTCGACCGGATCATCGTGCGCGTCACCGAATCGCGCTACGTGCCGTCGGTCGCCGACGTACTGCAACGCATGCTCGCACGCCGGCACAACACGGTGGTGGATTTCGAAATCACCGTGCCGGAGCTGCTGCTCCGCCAGGAGCAGCGCACCAAGACGATCTTCAACGTCGTGCTGGGAGCGATCGCCTCCATTTCGCTCGTGGTGGGCGGCATCGGAATCATGAACATCATGCTCGCGTCGGTCCTGGAGCGGATCCGGGAGATCGGGGTGCGCCGCGCCATGGGCGCCACGGAGAAAGACATCCTCTTTCAGTTCCTGAGCGAGGCGGTGCTGATCAGCGTGGCCGGGGGCGTGGCCGGTATTCTCGTCGGCGTCGGCCTGTCGATGGGCATCGAGCGGTTCGCCGGAATCACCACGATCGTGTCATCCCTGTCCGTCTTCGTCGCCTTCGGCGTGTCGTTCACCGTGGGCATCGCGTTCGGGATCGTCCCCGCCTACCGCGCCGCGCGACAGGATCCAGTCGTCTGCCTCCGCTACGAGTGATCTCATGAACAACCGTGTGTGCATCATCCTGGCCCTCGCCCTTGGCGCGTTCGTGTCACCCACGGTCGCGGCCCAGACGGCGCCTCCGGATTCCTCCCAGGCGATCACGCTTTCGGAAGCCATCGCGCTGGCGCAGCAGCGCGGGCACCAGGCCCGCGCCGCGCGGGCGGCGCGTGAATCGGGGCGCTACCGCCACCGTGCGTTCCGCTCGGCGCTGCTGCCGCAGCTGTCCCTCGGAGGAACGGTGCCGGCGTACAACAAGTCGATCATTCCGGTGCTTCGGGATGACGGCAGCACCGAATTCGTGCCCCAGCAGCAGACCGACGCCAGCATGACGGTCACGCTCGCTCAGAAAATCCCGGTTACGGGTGGCGACCTGTTTGTGTCTTCGTCACTGGCTCGGCTCAGCGTGAGTGGGCCGGCATCCTACCAGTCGTGGTCCTCGACGCCGGTAACGGTGGGATTGCGGCAGGACATCTTCCGTCCGAACACCGCCGCGTGGAACGGTCAGGAGGATGCGGTGCGCGCCGAGCTGGACGAACGAGCATACCTGGAAGCGATGGAGGACGTTGCTCTGCAAACGACGACTCTGTTCTTCGATGTGTATGCCGCCCGCGTCGCGCTCAAGAACGCCCTGACGAACGCTGCGGTGAACGACACGTTGTACCGCCTCAACACCGGACGATTCGAGGTCGGCAAGATCGGGGAAAACGATCTGCTGCAGAGCGAGCT
>QHUF01000238.1 GCA_003221075.1 Gemmatimonadota bacterium | reverse complement strand
CGAGCAACGGCAGCAGATAGATGAACCACCAACGGTACCAGCCGCGCTCATTGATCAGCCCGACGACCGCGTTGATCACGGCGGCGCCGCCTGCGATCAACACGATCGTGCCGAGCCGCGCGGTGGTGAGGCCGCCCAGCTTGCCGAGCACGCCGAGCACGAACAGCGCCGCCGCGATCCACCAACGGCGCCGGTGACTGCGTTCGAACGTTTCGAGATCCTTGAACCGCTGCTCCAGCGCGGCGGCGTCATCTTGCCAGCCGCGTGCGCGAGCCGCGAAGGACAGGCGGCGGGTGGGCTCGCTCACTTGGGGAGGCCTAAGCCAAGGTCCGACGCGGTCAGAAATGCTTCGACGAGATATCCCTCCCGCTCGATCGCCTCCTTGCCGCCTTCCTCCCGGTCCATCACCGCAATCACGCCAAGCACATGCCCGCCTTCGCTCTCCACGGCCTTGATCGCCTCGCGGGTCGAGCGTCCGGTGGTGAGGACGTCCTCGACGATGACCACGGGGAAACCGGACATGAAGCATCCTTCGATGCGTTGACCGGTGCCGTGGTCCTTCGGCTGCTTGCGCACAGTGAACGCGTCGAGCAGCTGGCCACGCCGGCGGGCGGTCAACGCCAGCGCATAGGCGATCGGATCGGCGCCGAGGGTGAGACCGCCGACCGCGCGGGGACTCCAGCCGCGTATGGCCATGCGGTCGAGTCCGAGCCCGCCGATCACGGCGAGCCCGTCGCCGGACATCGTGGTGAGGCGGGCGTCGACATAGAACGAGGACCGGCGGCCGGACGCGAGCACAAACTCGCCGCGCTTCACGGAGCGCGCGAGGAGGAGATCCTTGAGCGTGTCTCTGAGGTAGTAGTAATCGCTACTACTATTCACTGTCCCGCTTGCCGACAATGTTCTTGAGCGCCCCAAGCAGCCCGCCGGACTTGCCCGCGTCCTTGGCCCGAGCCACTGCCGCTTCCAGGTCCGCGGCGAATGCGGACATCGTCGGCTGGCGGTCCCCCGGGTTGCGCGACAACCCCTTCATCACGGCTGCCTCGAGCGCGGGTGGAAACTTGCGGTCGGTGACCTCGGACAGCGGCGTCGCTCGTCCGTTCAAGAGCTGCTGGAACAGCTCGCGCGGACTGCGTCCGTCGTGCGGATGACGGGCCGACAGCATGTAGTACGTAATCTTAGCGAGGCTGTAGATGTCGGCGCGACCGTCCACCAGCTCGCCCGACAACGCTTCCGGCGCGACATACTGCAGCGTCCCGACGAAAAAGCCGGTCTTGGTCAGCCGCTCTTCGGGCGGCTGCTCGGCGTCACGCGCGATTCCGAAATCGAGCAGCTTCACCGTGCGCGCGCGCGGATCGTACATGATGTTCTCGGGTTTCAGGTCGCGATGGATGATGCCCGCCGCATGCGCGGCGGCGAGTGCGTCGGCGAGCTGGCGCACCAGCGCGACGGCGTCGGCAGGAGCGAGCGGGCCCTCGCGGTGTAGGAAGTCGGCGAGCGACTCTCCGGTGGCCCATTCGAGCGCAAGGTAGTAGAGGCCGTCCGATTCGCCGAACTCGTAGGTGCGGACCACACCTGGATGCACGACGCGGGATCCGTATCCCGCTTCCCGCAGGAATCGTTTTACGACGATGGGGTCGCCCCTGAGGCGCTCGCGCAATACCTTGAACGCACAGGCGCCGCGCTCGGGATGTTCGGCGCGGTATACCTCCGCCGTCCCTCCTTCGCCGATGCGCTCGAGGAGACGGTAGCCGGCGATCGACCTGCCGGCCAGGTTTTCGAGAGCCATGAGGTTTGTGCGCGAAACTAACGTCTCGCTTTGAGGCTCGGCAAGTGATGCGATGTGTTGCGCTGGTGCTGACCGCGGTTCTCGCCGCGGGCTGTGGATCGATGCAGCGCGCGGGGATGCCGGAAACGGCGCCCCGCCGGGGGAACGCGTCGCCGCGCCTGTTCGATGCGTCATCGGTCTACCGGTCGATGGGCGCGCTCGTGGGCGGCGGCGCCCTGCCGTTCATCGCGTCCGTGCGCTATCTCGCCGGGCCGACGCCCGACTCCACGCTGGCCCTCTTTTCCATGTCGCTCACGAATCAGACGCTCACGTTCCAACGCCGCGGCGCGGAGTTCGTCGCGGAGTATCACGTGGAGGCGTCCTTCCGCCGCGACAGTACCAGTCTCGCGGCCGTGCGGCAGATTGGGAGCGACGAGCAGGTGCGGGTGCGCAACTTCCAGGAGACGCTGCGCACCGATGAGAGCGTGATCTACCAGCAGTTCGTGATGGTGCCGCCGGGCGTCTACTACGTGATGGCGATGGTGCGCGATCGCAACGGACCCGCCTACGCGCGCGCCGAGCGTGCCGACACCGCCCCACGCTTCGCCGGGCCGGCGATGACGGAGCCGATCGCGGTCTATACGGCGGAGGGCCGCGCCGAGCGCAGTGCCGTCCCGAAGCTGGTCGCCAACCCACGGGCGACCCTGCCGTACGGTCCCGATTCCATGCGCTTCTATGTGGAGCGCTACGGGGCGAAGCCCGGTCCGATTGTCGCGCGCGTCGTCGACGACGCCGATCACGAGCTCTGGCGCGATTCCGTGCCGCTCACCGGCGGTCCCGATGTGTCATCGGCGACGATTGTCGTCGTCCCGGCGAACCTCCCGGTTGGGCAGGCCGAGCTCCAAACGCTGACGGTCGGGGGCGGGGATACGACCCACACCCGCTTCCTGGTGAGCTTTTCGAATCAATGGGTGATCACGAATTTCGATGAGATGATGAGCCTGCTGCGGTATTTCTCGCGCCAGGATTGGGTCGACTCCCTGCGGCGCGCCCCGCCGGACCGCCGCCCGGACGTCTGGCGCGAGTTCTGGAAGGCCACCGATCCGGTGCCGCTGACTCCCGAGAATGAGGCCATCGATGACTACTTCCGGCGGGTGCAGCAGGCCAACATCCGATTCCAGGACGAGGGGGGGCCGGGATGGCTGACCGAGCGCGGTGAGGTGTTCATCTCGCTTGGCGAGCCCGATGAGATGATCGATCTGTCGAACGGCGCCGACCGGAATGGCGTACGAGTGCTGCGGTGGACCTACGCGTCCGAACGGCTCGTCCTCTACTTCCAGGATCAGACCGGGTTCAGCCGCTTTCGTCTGGCGCCGTCGTCGCGCGCCGAGTATCAGCGCGTGTTGATGCGAATGAGGCAGGCCCGACGGTGAGACACCACAGCGCCATCTGGATCGCGGCGCTCGCCGGGGATCTGTTGCTGGCGTCGTCAAGCCGGGCCCAGACCGCCGCACCACCCGCTAGCTACCAGGCGGATTCGCTGCGCTTGTCCGGCCGTCCCTGGCATGCCGCCGAAACGCTGCTCGCCGCCGCGCGGCGCGACCCGAATCCCAACGCATTTCTGATCGTCGAGGGTGCCAAGGCAGAGGTCCATGCCAAGCGCTACGAGCACGCACGCACGTTGCTCGCGGGCCAACCGTGGCTCCTCGATTACCTCGACGGTGAGGCGCTGGCCTTGCTCGGGCAGGCGGAGTACGGCGTCGGCCGTTTCGCCGAGGCGGCGGCGCATTTTGAGATGGCGCGCGCCCGCGCCCCGGCCGCCCGCGTGCCGTTGCTGGCCGTCCGTGCAGGGCTCGCCTTCGACGCGGCAGGGCAGACCGATAGTGCCGCGGCCGCATTCGCCGCAGCCCGCGCGGGCGGAAAGCTGGCGAGCATCGACACGTGGTTACGCGTGCGGCAGGCCCGCGTCTCGCGCGATACGGCATCAGCCGACCAGCTCCTCGCCGACCTGCCGGCACCTGCCGCGCGCGACGCGCCGGTCGCGCGCGCGCGCTCCCTGTTGCTGGCTGGCGATACCACGCGTGCGCTCGACGCTTTTGTCGCGGCAGGGAAGGGCGGAAGTCTCGACGCCGTGCGTCTGGCTCTCGCGACGGGCGATTCGGCGCGCGCCCGGACGATGCTCTACGGCCTGTTGGCCCGGGATCCCCTCAGCGACGACGCCGCTGCCGGCGTGAGCCTGGCGCTCGGCCCGTTACCCCCGCGCGCCGCCGCCGAGCATGTCGCGATGGCGCGTGCGCTGAATCGACGCGGCTCGCTGCGCGATGCCCGGATCCACTTCGAGCACGCGCTGCGAAAAGGGGATTCGAGTGCCGCGACGCTTCTTCTCTATGGCGAGCTCCTCGTGTCGTCCGGGCTGCTGCGGGAGGCCGTGCGTGCCTTCGCCGGCGCGGCCCGCGACTCCACCGCTCGGCCCCTGGCGACCTACCGGCGCGCACGCGTGCTGGTGCGGCTGGGTGATTCGACGGCGATTCCCGCTCTCTCCGGATTTGCGGAGCGCTATCCGACTGACAGTGCCGCCCCGGGAGCGCTCTACATCATGGGCGACATGCAGGACGGCCGGGACGATTGGGTGCAGGCCGGCCGCTGGTATGGGGAGTTGATCAAACGATATCCAGCCGACGCACGCGCGTCCCTCGCGCGCTTCCGGCTCGCCGCGCACGCCGAAGCGACCGGCGACCCCGACAGCGCCGCTTCCCTCTACCAGGCGGAGATCGATGCGACGGGGCCGCAGCGCACCGCCGCGCGATTCTGGCTCGGGAAGATGGCCGCGGCGCGCGGTGACTCGGCGAAGGCGCGCAGCATCTGGCTCGCGTTGGCGCGCGAGGACTCGCTCGGCTACTACGGCATGCGCGCCCGGCGCGAAACCGATCTGCCGCCTCTCGCCTTTGCAGCCCCGTCTGGCGCCCCGCCGCCTCCGTCGCCCGCCGTCGCGGCCGGTCTCGCGCGGATCGACACGCTGCTCCTCGCCGGGCTCGACAGCGAAGCGCAAGCCGAAGTCCGCGTGGTGCTGGCACACCCGCCTGCCGATCTCGACGCACGGCTCGCCTGGAGCGAGGGACTGGGAATCCGCGGCTACGGCTCCGCCGCCGTCCGGCTCGGCTGGCAGGCGGCGCTGCTCGCGCCGGGCGACACGCGCGTGTTGCGCGCAATTTTCCCCTGGCCCAATCGGGCGGCGGTTGAAGCGGAGGCGCAGGAATTCGGCGTCGACGCACTGCTGCTCGTGGCGCTCGTGCGCCAGGAGAGCGTGTTCGACGTCCAAGCACTCTCGCCCGCCGGCGCGCGCGGGCTCGCGCAGCTGCTGCCAAGTACGGCCACGCTGATGGCACGCGGCCTGGACGTCGCGTTCTATCCGGACTGGATCACGGTCCCCGATCTGAACCTCCACCTGGGGGCGGCGCATCTTGCGGAGCTGCTCCGGCGCTTCGGCCGTATCGACGCTGCCGTCGCGGCGTACAACGCCGGGCCGACTCCTGTGCGCCGCTGGCTCGAGCGGGCGGGTGCCAACGACCCCGATCGATTCATCGAGTTGATCCCGTATCCCGAGACCCGGGGCTATGTCCGCACTCTCTTGCGAAATCGCGAGTTGTACCGGGCTTTGTACGAACCGTAGAAATCCCGCTTGACAGCCTTCCGCGCCCCCGGTCTTTTCTAGCGCGTCCACGTTGGGTAAGGCACAAGACTCTGCAGGAGGCGGAACGTGATCAAGGGAAAGGTGAAGTGGTTCAATGACGCCAAGGGATATGGCTTCATTGAACAGGAAGGCGGCGAAGACGTGTTCGTGCATTTCTCGGCGATTCAGATGGACGGCTTCAAGACCCTCGCCGAGGGTCAGGTGGTGGAGTTCGAAGTGAAGCAGGGGGACAAGGGGCTCCACGCCACGAACGTCGTGCGCGCCTAACGCGCGCCCTTCACCCGACCATTCCGCCCCGCCCGATTCTTTGGGCGGGGTTTAGTTTTCCCGCCATGCCGCCGCGCCCTGCTCCACCCATCCCCGCCACCGCAGCCGGGAAGAAATGCGTCTTCCTGGTGGACGGCTACGCGCTCATTTACCGCGCGTTCTTCGCCATGATCGCGCGGCCCCTCACGACCAAGAGCGGGGAAAACACGTCGGCAGTCTGGGGCATCACGAATTTCCTGCTGCGCCTCTACGAGAACTACCACCCTGAATACATCGGCTGGGTGCACGATCGCGGCGTCTCCTTCCGCCAGGAGCAGTACCCGGAGTACAAGGCGACGCGCGAAAAGTTGGGCGAGGAGCTGCAGCAGGATTTCGACCGTTCGCTCGAGCGCGTGTGCCAGATCCTGGACGCGTTCCATATTCCCGTCATCGCCATCAACGGCTATGAGGCCGACGACGTCGTGGCGACGCTCGCCGAGCGCGCGGCGCGCGATGGCCTGCAGGCGGTCATCGTCTCGGGCGACAAGGATTTCTATCAGCTGATCGGCGACGGAATCGCGCTGCTCAACCCGGGCCGTGGTGGGCAGGCGGCCGTGGAGGAGCAGTGGGTCGATCAGTCCAATGCGAGCGAGCGGCTCGGCGTGCCGCCCCAGCGCGTCGTCGATTATCTCGCGCTCGTCGGCGACAGCTCCGACAACATTCCCGGCGTGAAGGGCATTGGCGACAAGACCGCGATCCAGCTGCTCGAGACCTACGGAGATCTCGACGCGATTCTCGCTCGCGCGGCGGATATCCCGGGCAAGCGGCCACGCGAAGCGCTGCTGCAGCAGGCGGATAACGCTCGGCTCTCGCGCCAGCTCGTGACGCTGCGGCGCGACGTGCCGGTGGAGCTCGATCTCGATCAGCTGCGCGTCCGCACGCCCGAGGCCGACACGCTGGCGAAGCTGTTCACGGAGCTCGAATTCCGTACGCTGATTCCCAAGCTGGACGACCTGGCCTCCGTCGGCCTCGCGCCGGCGGCTGAGCCTCCCCCGGCCGGGCCGCGGGCCCCGCAGCTTGCCGATCCGCGCATCGTCGACGACCCCGCCGACCTCCCGGCGATGATCGAGGAGCTGCGGGCCGCGCGACTCGTCGCGCTCGAGACGGAGCCGGGACTCACCGGCCTCGCTTTTGCAGTGGCGCCCGGGCGCTCGTGGTATCTCCCATTCGGCCATCAGCCGCGCGAAGGCGAGTTCGACGCGACTCCACCGCGCAACCTGCCACCAATCACAAGCAGCTCTCTTGCGCCCCTGCGCGCCCTCCTTGCCGATCCGGCCGTCCGCAAGGCGGGGCACGACATCAAGGCGGCGTGGGTCGCGTTTGCGCGCGCCGGAGTGCCATTCGCGGGCGTCGCCTATGACTCGATGCTGGCGAGCTTCGTTCTCGATCCGGGGAGTCGCTCGCACGCGCTCAACGACCTGGCGCGCGAACATCTCTCCGTCGAGTTGCCCACAACGGCGCAGTTGCTGGGAAAAGGGAAGGGTGGGGGGACCGAACGAACGTTTGCCCAGGTCCCGCCCGCGGAAGCAGCGCGCGTCTCTGCTGCGCAAGCCGAAATGGTCCTGCGGCTCGAGCAGGCCTTCCGCTCCGACATCGAAGCACACCACCTCGCGCGCCTGCTCGATGAAATCGAGATCCCGCTCGTTCCGGTGCTGGTCGATATGGAAGCCACCGGGATTCTCGTCGATCGGGTGTTGCTGGGCGAGATGTCGCGCGGATTCAACAAGGAGCTGACCCAGCTCGAGCTCGACATTTATCGCGCGGCCGGTGGTGAATTCAACATCAACTCGACGCCGCAGCTACGGACCGTCCTGTTCGAGCGGTTGAAGTTGCCCGTGCAGAAGCGAACCAAGACGGGGGCGTCGACGGATGTGGAGGTGCTCGAACAACTGGCGACGATGGGGCACGAAGTGCCGCGGCTGCTGATCGAGTATCGCGAGCTGACGAAACTGAAATCCACGTACATCGATGCGCTCCCCGGATATATCCGGGCAGACACCGGCCGCGTCCACACGAGCTTCAATCAGACCGGGGCGGCCACCGGGCGCCTCTCGTCCTCCGATCCGAATCTTCAAAACATTCCGGTGCGCACGCGCCGGGGTGGCGAGATTCGGCGCGCATTCGTGGCGCCGCCCGGTCACCTGCTCCTGACCGCCGACTACTCCCAGGTCGAGCTGCGGCTGCTCGCCCATTTCTCGGACGATCCTGCGTTCGTGGCGGCATTCCAGCGCGGCGGCGACATCCATCGGCAGACGGCGGCCGTGATCTTCGGCGTGGCGGAGGCGGATGTGACGGGGGAGATGCGCGCGCGCGCCAAAACCATCAACTTCGCGACGATTTACGGTCAGGGCGCGATGGCGTTGTCGCGGCAGCTCGGCATTACGCTCGAAGAAGCAAAGTCCTTCATCAAGCATTACTTCGAGCGCTTCGCCGGCGTGCGTGCGTGGCTCGACAAGACCGTCGATGAAGCACGGCAGCGCGGGTTCGTGGAGACGCTGTTCGGGCGCCGCCGCTATATCCCGGAGTTGCGGGACCGAAACTTCAGCATCCGCGCCTTCGGCGAACGTACCGCGACCAACTCTCCGCTTCAGGGCTCAGCGGCCGATCTCATCAAGATCGCGATGATCCGCATTCATGCCGCACTCAAGGCCGCAAACCTGCGTACCAAGATGCTCCTGCAAGTGCATGACGAGCTTGTATTTGAGATCCCCGAGGGCGAGCGGTCGGATGCCGGAGCCCTTGTAAAACGCGAGATGGAGGGGGTGGCCAACTTGCGGGTGCCGCTCGTCGTAACTGTCGGTGCTGGAAGGAATTGGATTGATGCGAAGGGCTAAGCACGCCTCTTGCATGAATGGGGGGCGGGGCCCACAATAGGGGCGTCGATTCGGGCTTTTCGGATCGACGCCCTTTCGCGCCCGGAGGGTAAAGCGGTGAAGGAACGTGGTTTCACATTGATCGAGCTACTGATCGTGGTGGTGATCATCGGGTTGCTCGCGATTATCGCGATTCCGAAGGTCGCCAACACGAAGGAGAAGGCCTACGTCGCCCAGATGAAGTCAGACCTCAAGAATCTGGCGACGGCGGAGGAAGCCTTCTTCTATGACAGCACCTATTACACCACCAACCTCGTGGCGCTCAATAATTTCCGGTCATCGACCGGTGTGACGTTGAGCGTGCTCGAAGCCACGCCGGGCGGCTGGTCGGCACAGGCCGTGCACTCCCAGACGGCCCGGCAGTGCGTGTTGTACCAAGGCAATGCGGCGCCGGTCGCACCCGCGACAGCCGAGGGCAAGATTACCTGCACCTAGAGCCGCCGTATCGGGAATTCCAACGCCGCCGTGAGGGGATGCGCTTCGCCCTCGACGGCGGCGTTTGGCTTCACCGCCACAAGATCCGCGACGAACGGATGGTCCATCTGGTGAGCTCGGACAAGGAACGGCTTTTGGAGTTGGGCCGGACCCTGGGATTTCACGCCCGCTGGCTGCAGTACAAGCCGCTAAAGGACCCGGATACCGGCGTCCGCGTCGAGGCCTGGCACTGGGATGTGTGGGGGGAAAAGTTGCGCCTGCTGGATCCTACTTAGTCTCGTCGACGTCGCGCCGCGGCGCTCGGACGCCCGGCCACCAATTCCACCGTCCCGCGATGTGCATGATGGCAGGTACGAGCACCATTCGGATCAGCGTGGCATCGAGCAGCACGGCCACCGCGAGCCCGAATCCGATGAACTGTACGGCGAGCACGCGCGTGAACGCGAAATTGCCGAACACGATGATCATGATCAGTGCCGCGAAGCTGATCGTCGACGCGGTCGTCGAAAGACCTTCCATGGTGGCGTGATCGTTCCGCCCGGTCTTGTCGAACACTTCTTTCACGCGTGTGAGCAGAAACACCTCGTAGTCCATCGACAGCCCGAAGACCGTCGCGAAGACGAGTACCGGCACGACGACGAAGATGGCCTCGGTCGGTCCGTCGAGACCGAACAGGCTTGCCCCATAACCGTGCTGGAAGACGAGGACGGTGATCCCGAAGGCCGCGCTGACGGAAACGCAGTTGAGCACGACCGCCTTCAGCGGGACGAGCACCGAGCGGAAGGCGATCAATAACATGATCGCGGTGACGCCGAGGATCATCCCCACGATGCCGGGGAACCGGGCCAGCAGATTCTCCTGCAGGTCCAGGCTCGACGCGGCGAAGCCTCCGACGACCATCTCCGCGCCGCGCAGCCGAGTGGTGCGCGCAATCGTTCCGCGCACGTGCCGCGCCAGATCCATCATTCCGGTCAGCGACACGGAGTCCGCGGCAATCACGTCAATCAGTGTGGTGCGCTGGTCGGCGCTCAAGTACGCATTGAAAAACTCGGGATAGCGTTCGCGCACCGCTTCGGGGTCGTCGTAGAACATCGCCAGCTGCAGAGTGGACATGCCGGGCCGGAGCGTCGCGACGCCGCGCACTTCGCGCACACGCGGATCTCTGGCGATCGAGTCGCTCAACGGCTTGAGTCCCGCGAGCCGGCGTCCCGACAACGCGGACTCGCCGGGGGGCAACTGCACCACCACCCGCAGCGGCTGGATCACGCCGCTCGCCCCCATCTCCCGCAGCGCCGCAAGCCCCTGTCCCGATTCGGCGTCCGGCGGAAACCAGTTGCGGACGGGGAGGCCGATTTTGATCTGGGTCAGCGGAGACGTCAGGAGAGCGGCCACGAGCCCGCCGCCGAGAATGGCGCGCCAGGGATGATGACCGAGCGAGCGCGCCCACCGCTCCCAGCCCTGGGGCGTATGAATCCAGGCGAGCATCCGCGCGAGCCATCTGGGGCGGTCGATATCGCGGCCCAGGATCGCGAGCGCCCCAGGCAAAAACGTCGTCGCGAGCAACACCGCTACCGCGACGACGATCAACCCGCCGACCCCGACCGAGCGCGTCTCGGTAAGCGGCGTCAGGATGAGCGCCGCGAATCCGACCACGACCGTCAGTCCCGACGTCACCACGGCCGCGCCCGCTGTCTGAATCGTGCGCACCGCGGCGTCGACTGGGGAGAGACCGCGGTTCAGCTCCTCGCGAAAGCGCGTGACGATGAGCAGCGAGTAATCGATTCCGACGCCCAGGCCCACCATCGTCGTGATGTTGAGCACGAAGACGGACATCGTCTGAAACTGGGCCGCCACGGCGACGATCCCGAGCGCGATCGTAATCGCCAGCACGCCGACGATGATGGGCAGCGTCGCCGCGACCAGCGCGCCGAAGGCGAGCACGAGCACGGCCAGTGTCAGCGGCAGCGCCCGCCGCTCGGCGTCCCGCGTGTCCGCGGTGCTGATCGTGCGCACATCGTAATCGAGCGCCGGGTTTCCCGTGACCTTCACGTCGAACCCGTCCGCGTGCGGCAGGCGCCCGAGCGTGCTCCGCACCGTCTCGCGCAGCTCGGGGACGACCGTCCGGCTCACGTCGGTCGTGCTGGCCGGCGTCAGCGCCGCGATGAGAAACGTGGTCTGGCGATCGGGGCTGACGAACGTCGATTCGCCGATGCTGCGGACCGAGATGACCTGACTGATGTAGGGCTGGTGGGCGAGTGCCGCCGAGACCGAATCGATGACGGCCGCGAAGCGCGGGTGCGTGTAGCGGACGGGCCCGTGCACGACGATGGCCACGTATTCCGCGATCGGATTGGGAAATGATTCGCGGATGAGCTGCGCGGCGCGAGCCGACTCCGTTTGCTCGACGTTCATCCCGCGAACGGCGAGGACGCGCTGCACATGAGCGGCTTTCGGGACGAACAGCAGCGCGAGCACCGCCCACGCGCCGATGACCCAGCCGCGCCAGCGGACGATCTGCCTGGCCGGTAGCGCGATCACCTACGATCCAAGCACATGCGGGCCACAATCATAGAGACGTGCGAAGTGCAAAGCTAGCGTCGCGGCCTGCGTTCTTCGCATATTGCGCGCATGGTGGAACGCCGGCTCACGGGGATGATCGCCGCCGCAGCAGTCCTCATCGTCCTGTTCGTTTTCTGGGACGCGTTTAAACCCACGCCCCGTCGCGTCACTCGGGATCCCGATGCCAATGCGCCGCTCAGAATCGCCGAGCCGCCGCCGGCGCCCGCATCCCCGCTTCCGCAACAGGCGATGCCGCCGACCACCAGTTCGCAGGGGACCGCGGTCCCCGCCGGCCCCGACGGCCGTGAGCCGTCGTACATCGAGCTGCTCGCGCGCTCGGAGACACGACGCCGCATCCGGTCCAGCGGCTCGAGCACCTATCTTGCCGAGATGCTCGAGACGGGTGGGGACTCCACGCTGCGGCGCTGGGAGAATCGGACGACCGCGCCGATTAAGGTGTGGTTCGCGCCAACCCATGCCGCGAACTTCCAACCGGCCTTCATCGAGGCGATAAGATCGGCCTTCCGCCTGTGGACCAGCGCCGGTGTCCCCGTCCGGTTCGACTTCGACGGCGACTCGACGAACGCGGAAGTCACGGTGAAGTGGCGCATTCAGTTCGAGATCGAGCGCACCGGGCAGACCGACGTCACGTGGGACGAAAACGGCCACATTCAGGCCGCAACGGTCACGCTCGCCACGTTCGACCCGAAAGGCCGGCCGATGGACTCGGATGACATCCGCATCGTCGCCACCCACGAGGTGGGCCACGTGCTCGGCCTCGATCACTCGAAGGACTCGACCGACATCATGTTCCCGACCGCCAAGGTCCGGGATCTTTCGGACCGTGACGTGCGGACGGTGATGCTCCTGTATCAGCTGACGCCGGGGAGTTTGCGCTGAGCCTCTCGGAGACGCTCGACACACGGGTTCGTGAAGCAGAGCTGATCCAAAAGCTGGACGCCGGGGCGGTCCGCTGCTTCGCCTGCGGCCACCGTTGCCTCGTGAAGCCTGGGCGCCGCGGCATCTGCAAAGTTCGATTCAATAAGGAAGGGACGCTGTTCACTCCGGCGGGATACGTCGCGGCGCTGCAATGCGATCCCACCGAGAAGAAGCCCTTCTTCCACTGCCTCCCGGGGAGCGACACGCTCACGTTCGGGATGCTCGGCTGCGATTTTCATTGCGGGTATTGCCAGAACTGGCTCACCTCGCAGGCGCTGCGGGACGACGCGGCGGGCGTGATGCCCAGCGACGTGACGCCCGACGCCCTCGTCGCCCTCGCCCGGCGGCAAGGCGCGCGCATGGTGGGCTCGTCGTACAACGAGCCGCTGATCACCGCCGAATGGGCGGTCGACGTATTCAAAGCAGCCCGGCCCGCCGGTCTGAAGACCGCGTTCATCTCGAACGGCAACGCCACACCCGAAGTACTCGACTACATCCGGCCGTGGACCGATTGCTACAAGATCGATCTCAAGGCGATGGACGATAAGCGCTATCGGGAGCTGGGCGGCGTGCTCCAGCACGTCGTCGACGCCATCGGCATGGTCCACGAACGGGGCTTCTGGCTCGAGATCGTGACTTT
The DNA here is from genome assembly GCA_003221075.1 of Gemmatimonadota bacterium. Classification (GTDB taxonomy): domain Bacteria; phylum Gemmatimonadota; class Gemmatimonadetes; order Gemmatimonadales; family GWC2-71-9; genus 20CM-2-65-7. The sequence goes on along the minus strand of QHUF01000238.1, from coordinate 900 downwards.
GATCGTGCCCGGGTTCAACGACGACGAAGCCCAGCTGACCCGCGCGGCCGAGCTGATCGCGTCGGTGTCGCCGGAGATTCCGTGGCACGTCACGGCGTTCCACAAGGATTACAAGATGACCGAGCCGGAGAACACGCCGGTCGCGACCCTGCTGCGCGCGTGCGAGATCGGTACGCGCGCGGGGCTGCGGTTCGTGTACGCGGGAAATCTCCCGGGGCGGGTCGGCCGCTGGGAGCACACCTATTGCCCCGACTGCGGCGACCTGCTGATCGAACGCCACGGCTACGTCATCAAGCAGCAGCGCGTCGGAGCCGACGGGCGCTGTCCCTCCTGTAGCCGGCGGATCCCAGGCATTTGGTCGTAGCTCTCGTTCTCGCGCTGGTGCAGGGTGTTGCTCCCTCGGTGTTCGATAGCGCCGTCCTTGGTGGGATCCAGCAAGGCGTCTACCCCGGTGCGGTCCTCGTCGTCGGCCGCCGCGACACGATCCTCTTCGCGAAAGGGTACGGCCACCTGATGTGGAGCCCGGCGAGCCCGGCGGTGAGCGTCGACAGCACGATCTGGGATGTGGCGTCGCTGACCAAGGTCGTGGCGACGACACCCGCGCTCATGCTGCTCGTCGAGCAGGGGAAAGTCGTGCTCGATACTCCGGTCGTTCGTTACCTCCCCGACTTCAACGGTCCCGGTACGTCGGGGATCACGGTGCGGCATCTCTTGACCCACACGTCGGGTCTGCGCGCGACATTGCCACTGCGCGAGGCGCCGGACAGCGCGGCAGCGTTGCGCATGGTTCTGACCACGGTGCCGATCTCGCAACCCGGGACTCGCATGGTGTACTCCGATCTCAACGCGATTCTCCTCGGCGAGATCGTCCGGCATGTGAGCGGCCAGACGCTGGATGCA
>QHUF01000237.1 GCA_003221075.1 Gemmatimonadota bacterium | reverse complement strand
TCGATCAGCAGTTGCTGTTCCGGCCACCGAAGCGCTTGGTGCCGCGGATCGCTCCTACGAACCTGTGGCGCGGGCATCCGATCGCGGGCGTCGTCAACGATCCGAGCGCCGGGAAGCTCGGCGGCGTCTCCGGCAACGCCGGTGTCTTCGCGACGGCCCGCGGGCTCGCCCGGTTCGCGCAATTCATGTTGAATGAAGGGTTGCTGCCGGATCACCCCCGGCTCTTAAAAATGGAAACGGTTCACCAGTTCACGCAGGTAGCGGTACCGGCGCGTCGCGGAGTCAGCGCGCGTACACTCGGGTGGGAGGCGCTGCCGACCGGCGAGGAGACTTCGAGTGCGGGCACGCTCTTCGGTCCGCACAGCTACGGCCACACGGGCTGGACCGGCACCTCGCTCTGGATCGATCCCGACCGCGACGTGTTCGTCCTGTTGCTCACCAATCGTGCGTACAATCCCCGGGTTCGAAACTCGTTTACCAGGCTGAAGGAAGTTCGCGGGCGCGTCGCCGACGCCGCAGCGCGCGCCGCCGATGCGCCCGTTCACTGATCTCTCCGAGCCGACGTTGATCTACGACGGCGAATGCGGCATCTGCCGCAGGGCG
>QHUF01000035.1 GCA_003221075.1 Gemmatimonadota bacterium | reverse complement strand
CGAGCGCGCGCGAGCGCGGGCCCGTGGAGGCAACATCGCCCAGCCGCAGCTGCTTCACCCAGCGGTTCTCGCGCCAGACGCCGGTCCACGAGCCATCGATGTGCAGCCGGCCCTGCTCCGCCGGACCGACACTTTGCGCCAGCATCTCGAGCGAGCCGCCGCCGACGTCGGCGCCGAGTCCGAATCCGTAGGTCGATCCCGCCAGCGGGTCGCTGGACGGCGAAAACAGCGAATAATCGACGACCACGCCATCTCACGACGGACGCTGTAGTCCGAGCGTCAGATCGGCACGCATGCCATCGGGTCGCCGCAGGTAGGCCTCGCGCGCAGCTTCCCGCCGCAGGCGCCGCGCGATGGGCAGGCTGCTCGGATCGATGACCGTCGCGGTGAGATCGGACCAATCGACGGCGAACATCACGCCGAGGAGGTCACCGAGCCGCTCGCTACCGACGTAGAGCTCCGCGGACTCGTAGCGAATGAATTCGCGCTCGATGCGCACGCGGCGCGCGCCGTACTGCATCGAATCACTGCGCGGATCGATCACGATGCCGAGATTGCCCGGATCGACCGTCGCTTCCAGGCGCCCATCGGGGGTCAGGCGATGGCGTATCTCGACGAGCTGAAAGAACTGCGACAGCGGCAGCAGCACCTCGGAGCGCACGCGATACGCCTGTACCGTGGTGCCCGTGATGCGGCCGATGCGTAGCTCGATCACGACAGCTTCCGGCGTGGTGTCTCGAGGCGCGACCGCACCGAGGGTCAGAGCCGCCAGCAAGGCAAGCATGGCCTACTGGTAGATCAGGGAGACGATGACGTTCCCTTGATAAATCCCAGGCTTCGCCGCCAGCGGGGCGTTCACGGTGCCGCCCACCCAGACGTACATGTTGAAATTCGGCGGCGGACCCAGGCGACCAACGGCCCCTACCGCGGGATTGAACACGTTGCCACCCACAGGATTGTTCGTCGAGCGACGCCAGATCGCCGACACCGCGCTGAACGAAATCGGCATCGTGGAGCCGGGCAACGCCTGGATATTGGTCAGCTGTGTCGGCAGCGTGAAGCTGATGATCACGAAGGCGTTGGCACTCCCGCTCACCTGCCACTCACCCGCGTTCGCCGCAGTCGGCAGCACGGTCGCCGGAACGCCCTTGATGACCGTGCCGAAGTTCAAGTCCTGCAGCGTGGCGATCGTCATGCCGACCGTCACGACGACGGCGTCGGCCGAGACGGTCGCCCCGGACTGCGCCGTGAGACGTCCGGGCAGACCAAGCCACACGACGAGCAGCAGGATCTTTCTCACGGAACCATGAGCTGGACGGAATCGCGGACCGCCGGGGCTTTCAGCACGACCCTGGGATCGAGATCCTCGCGCTCAGCGACCACTTCGTAGCGCAGCCAATAGCGGCCGCGCGGCAGTCCCGGCGCCGGGATCGCGCTCGCGAGCCGCGGCTCCATCGTGAAGTAAACGCCAATCGGCGACTGATACGACGTGATGAGTGAATCCCCCATGCGTTGCGCACGTACCGCACCGGTCGAGTCCACGATCGTCTCGCGAATCATGCCGATGAAGGCGGCGTTGCCGCGCCGTTCGAGCTTGGCGCGCGTGATCACGGAGTCGCCGGCGAGTTGGGCGCGCAGATTCGACAGGGAGACGCCAGTCGACACGGCGCCCTTGCGATAGTTCACGCCGATGATGGTACGAACCTCGAGCTTGAGGCCCACCTGGATCGCGGTGGTATCCGCAACGCCGGTGATCGGCACGCGGCCGGCTTGCGCCGCAATCATGAGCCGGAGCCAGTACTCACCATTCGGGAGCTCGATGGGCGGCCGGGCGAGCAAGCGCACGGTCTGCCGCTCGCGCGGACCCACCGTCAAACGACGCGGGAACGCCTGGATCCACGCCAGGGCGGAAACCGCGGAGTCCGCCGGCAGCGTGTCGAGCTTGATGCCGCCCGCCGAGTCCGTCGTCGGATAACCGAAGATCGTCGAGATCGTGACTTCGACCGGCTCCGTGCCCGGATTGTAGAGCAGGACCGATCCGCTGCGCTGGCTGTGGTCGATGAACACCGCGTGCGGGGCGACCATGACACCCTGCGCCGCCAATGACGCACTGGCGAACGCCAACACGCCGGCAAGCCCGAGCGCGCGCATCACAGGTACGTCACGGTGAGGATAATCGTCGCGGTGTACGCGCCGGCGCGCTGGTTCGTCCCGGGATTCGCAGTGGCCCCGACGAAGACCGACACGTTGCCATTATTCGGAAAAATGACTGTAGTCGGCTGTCTCGGGTCGAAGCCCACTTGACTCCCAATCGCCTGAGTTGCCGAGTAGCCCGCGTCACTCGCCCCAAACACGATGGGCATCAGCGCGCCACCGGGACCAGTCATGCTCAGCGGCAGCACGAATGACAGCAACACGGGACCACCCTTCGGACCTTTGATGTCGAACTGGCCGCTGTTGGCAGGATCGGTTCGCAATATCACGCGCGGCACACCCGGCAGCACGGCGCCGAACGTCACGCCACGCACACCGGTGACTGTGAGCGGCTTGCCCTGTGCCACCAGCGGCACGCCGAGCAGCATTGCTCCGATGACGACCCACGCTTCCCGTTTCATAAGTTGGATGCGTCTCCTTGCGACAGCGCCGGCAGAGGAATATGAGTCCCCTGCCGGCGCGCCATCAGCTCGACACCAAACTCCAGTCGCTTAGTAAACCACCGTCATGACGATCGAACCCGTATAGACACCAGCCGCCTGGTTCGTCGCCGGTTGCACCTGCGCGCCTACCCACACGAACAGCGCGCCAAGACCGCTGAGGCTCGGCGTCGCGCCCGCTGCGGGCGAGAAGGCAACACCACCGACCTGCGTGGCGAGCGCCGCATGCACACCAGTGTAGCTCACAATCGGCATGGTGTTGCCGGCGGACGAAAGCGTAGCGGGAAGGGTAAAGGACAGAGTGACGGGAGTGCTCGCCTGGCCGCTGACGTCGAAGCGGCCGCCGTTCGTGAGGTCGGTCGCGTTGACCGTCTTGTTCACGCCCGGGAAGACGTTCCCGAAGCTCAACTGCTGGGCGCCAAGCACGTTGATCGGCGTCTGGACGCTCGCCGTCGCCGTGATGCTGGCGTTGTTCGTCTGGGCCTGGAGCGCCGTGCCCGTCAGGACGACGGCGGCAACAGCCAGGGACAGCTTCGTGATGCTGCGCATTAAATACTCCTGTTTTTGGTGTCGAGCTTTTAGTCAGTTGGAGTGCCATTCGGCGCCTCCAGCCTTCGGAGTGCCGTCAAGGCAAGGCTTATGCCAAGCGACAGTTTCTTTGGCAGTGTCAAAATATTTGACGCAATGATCTGGAAACACGGAAGCCACAATAGGACTTCGAGTTAGCTAATGCAACCGCACGCGGCTGTCAGAATTGTTGACAGTTCTTGAAACGTCACGGCGGCGACGATGATAGCATAAGCTATTGTTGAGTAATATGTTGCATCGTTACAATGGCTGGGCACGACCCCTGCCCTAGTAGGAAGCCGAAATCAACGGCACTCACTCAGGGGAGCAGGCAATGCGGTTC
>QHUF01000236.1 GCA_003221075.1 Gemmatimonadota bacterium | reverse complement strand
CGCGCTCTGTAACGAGATTCTGGCGGAGGACGAAGAGCGCGAAGTCGCCGAAGCCATCACGCAGGTCCCCACGCCCGCGGAAATCAAGGATGTGCTGGACCAATACGTGATCGGGCAGGACCGGGCCAAGAAGACTCTCGCCGTCGCCGTCTACAATCATTACAAGCGGATCAACTCCCACTCGGGTCGTGATAACGAGGTCGAGCTCGACAAGAGCAACATCCTCCTGATCGGCCCGACGGGGGTCGGCAAGACGCTCCTGGCGCAGACGTTGGCCCGAATTCTCGATGTGCCGTTCACGATTGCCGACGCCACCACGCTCACCGAAGCCGGCTACGTCGGTGAGGACGTAGAGAACATTCTGGTGCGCCTGCTGCAAGCCGCCGATTTCAACGTTTCCGAGGCCGAGCGGGGCATCGTCTATATCGACGAGATCGACAAGATCGCGCGCAAGTCCGAGAACCCCAGCATCACGCGCGACGTCTCGGGCGAAGGTGTGCAGCAGGCGTTGCTCAAGATTCTGGAAGGCACGGTCGCGAGCGTGCCGCCACAGGGCGGCCGCAAGCACCCGCAGCAGGAATACATCCAGGTCAACACCAAGGACATCCTCTTCATCTGCGGCGGTGCATTCGACGGGCTCGAGAAGATCATCGAGTCCCGCACGGGCCGTCGCCAGATCGGCTTTACGAAGGAAGAGGTGGCTGAAGGCGTCGCCGAGAAACTCAAGAAGAATCCGTTCCAAGACGTCGAGCCGGACGACTTGCTGCGCTACGGGCTCATCCCCGAGCTGGTGGGTCGTTTACCGGTGACCGTGCCGCTCGACGCGCTCGACGAGGAGGCGTTGGTCAAGATCCTCACCGAGCCGAAGAACGCGCTCGCCAAGCAGTACCAGAAGCTGTTCGACCTCGAGGATGTGCGCCTGACGCTCGAGAAGGACGCGCTCAAGGCGATTGCGGCGAAGGCCATGAAGCGCGGCACCGGCGCGAGAGGGCTGCGCGCCATCCTCGAAGAGATGATGACCGAGATCATGTTCGAGCTGCCGAGCCGCGATGACGTCCGCGAAGTGGCGATCACCGCGGAATGCGTCACGTCCGGCCGCGCGCCGCTGCTCGTCACCGAGCGCCCCCGCCAGAAGAAAGAAGCCTGACCGACCCTCGCTTCATCGGCTCGTTTCCACGCGCTGATGTGCTGCTCGACCCTCTACTTCCCGAAGTCGCGTTTGTCGGCCGATCGAATGTCGGCAAATCATCTTTACTCAATGCGCTCGTGGGACGGCGGATCGCGAAAACCTCCGGAACGCCGGGGAAGACTCGCGCCCTGAACGTCTTTCTAATCGACGACTCGCACTACTTTCTCGACTTGCCCGGGTATGGATACGCGCGCGCGGGCAAAGCACAGCGCGCGGCGTTCCGGGGATTGGTGAAACATGCCTTGCGACGCGAGCGGTTGCGCGGTGTCGTCTGGCTGCTCGACATTCGTCATCCGCTGTCCACCGACGATCAAGCGATGCAGGATGCCCTTGCGGGGGAAGAAAAGCAGGTGCTCGCCGCGCTCACGAAAGGCGACAAGCTTTCCTCCGGTAAACGCGGTACACGAGAGCGCGAGCTGCGCGAAGAGCTGGGACTGTCGGACGATCAGGTTGTGGTCACTAGTGCAAAGACGGGCGAGGGGATCGACGACTTGAAAGAAGCAATTGCGGGACTGATTTCCGGAGTGACAAAGTGATCCTCGCGCTGCTGCTGGGTCTCGTTGCTCAGGATACAGTGCCCGCGGGTTACGGTACACTCCGCCGCGACGATATCGCCGTACGTCTGGCGACCGGAACGATCGAGATCCAGGTCCTGCCCCTCGACCAGCAGGTAATCCGGTTGCTGGCGCCCGACACGTATCGTTCCCTGAGCGAGCTGGTGCGCAGTCGCGCAGCGGACATCGCGGACGCCGCGCAGCGCGGCGGGACCGAGCATCCCACGCTCGTGATGGTGACGTTTCTCGGCGTGGTAGCGCAGGCGCGATTCAATCCGGAAGAGTTGAACATCACGAGCCGGGGCCGGCTGTTCCGTCCCGTCGGCGTCGTCCCCCTGTCACCCACGTGGAGCTCATTCCAGCTCGACGCCCGGCAACAGGCGGCCGCGATCTACCTGTTCGAGCCGGACATCAGTGTCCGCGAACAGTTGACCATCAGCTACCAGGGCTTGTCCAGCGAAGCGTGGAGCCACGCGCTCCGCCTGCTCGATCAGGAACGCGCCCGGGTCAGGGCGCGCGCGCAGCTGGAAGCGAAACGCGATTCTGGAGACCGGTAGCCCACCGCACGCCCGCCGAGTCCGCACATACGACGTGCATCCCCTGCGCCATCGCGAGCGCGCGCTCGCATCCCATGGCGAGCAAGGCAGCCGCCCAGGCGTTCGCCGTCAGACCGTCGGCGGCCAGCACCGTGACCGAGCGCGCCGCGCCGCGTGGCGCGTTCCGCTGCGACTGCGTGCTGACCGACCCGCCTTGCAGATCGACGACGGCGAGCGCATGCATCGTGTTGTCGGGATCCGGTATGCCGACGGCGCGGTGTGTGGGACGCGCGGCTGGACCGACCCAGAGATACTGCCCGCCCAAGTCCAGCAGCGCGCTATCCACCACATCGGCGAGCGCCAGCACCGCACGATCGAGCGCGTACCCGGGCGCGAGGCTGTCGACTACGAGTGCGACGCTTCCGCCGGTGCGGCGGCGGATCTCACGCCGCACTGAGTCGATGGCATCGAACGCGACGTGTCGTTGGATCAGCGAATCGATGCGGTCGACCGAATCGCGCGCGGCTTCCAACGCCCGCGCGACACGAACGCTATCCGTTCCCCACGCCGCCACCGACATCATCGTGCCCATTTCGGGCCACACGCGCGAGACCGCGGGGCGCGCCTGCTCGGCGCCGCATGCCGCGAGGCTCATGCACACCAGAAGATTGATTCTCAAGATGGATAGTTGAATATAGATGCGCATGGACCAGCTGCGACAACACGCACTGCAGTTCGCGACGATCGCCGTCGCCCTGATGTTCGTGGGTGCCGGCGCCGCGTTGTGGCGGTTGCGGCGGCGGTTGCTGCGCTCCGAGCAGGAGCGGCGCCGCGCGGCCGAGGAACTCAATCGCCGGCTGTCCGAGCTCTTTTCGCTGCAGGAGCTGTCGTACGTCCTGTCGGATTCGCTCGAGCTGGACCGCATCGTGGAGCAGGTCGTGCGCTACGCCGTCCGCTTTCTCGACGCGCAGGGCGCCCTGCTGGCGCTGTTGGGGGATGCGTCCAGCGATCCCCTGCGGGTCGCCGCTGCCGAAGGCACGCTGGCGCCCCTCCGCGGACAGAAGATCCAGGGAGATGATGCGGGCCTGATCGCCCGCTCCACGGCCCGGGAGCATCTCGAGCTGATCCGGAATTCCGGGGCTCAGCCGACCGAGATCGTGAAGGGCTTTCAGGCCGCCGCCGCGGCCGCGGTACCGCTCCGGTCGCACGGGATCGTGATCGGCACACTCGTCATCACCGATCCCAAAGAAGGCGTGTTCGTGCCGGAGGACATCCGTCTGCTGTCCACCCTCGCGACGCACGCCGCCGTCGTCATCGCGAACGCCCGCTTCTTCGAGATGGTGCGGCGCGCCAAAGAGCAGTGGGAGACGGCGTTCGACGCGTTGAGCGAGGGCATCGCGGTCGTCGACGACGAGGGGCGCGTGCGGCGCTCGAATCGCGCCCTCGCCGACCTGCTCAACATGCCGCTGCCGAACGTGGTCGGCACGCCGCTCGGCGAGGCGCTCCTGGGCAAGCCGAACGCCCTCCAGGACCTGCTTGTGGCGACGCGGCGCGGCGACCGGCCAGCCCCGCTCGTGGCGCGATCCGAGCGGCTAGGCCGCGCGGTCCGCGTGAACGTCGCCCCCATTCCGGGCGCCGCGACCGAGCAGAGCATCGTCGTGATGGTCGAAGACGTCACCGAGCAGCAGGCCCTCGAAACGCAGCTGGTGCAGAGTGAAAAGCTGGCTGCCGTCGGCCAGCTCGTCTCCGGCGTCGCCCATGAGCTGAACAATCCGCTCACATCGATCGCGGGACTGTCGGAGTTCCTGCTCGAGCAGAAGGAGCTTGGCAAAAAGGATCGCGGCCACCTGCAGGTGATTCAGGAACAGGCGGAGCGCGCCGGCCGCATCGTCCGCAATCTCCTCACGTTCGCGCGCAAAGGCGCCGCCGAGCGCGTGCCGGTGGACCTGAACGACGTGATCCGCCGGACGCTGGCGCTGACGTCCTACGACTTGAAGCTCAAGGACATCGCGGTCGAGCGGGAATTGAGCGGTGCGCTGCCCGACGTGTTCGGCGATCGGCACGGGTTGCAGCAGGTGGTGCTCAACCTGGTGACCAACGCGGCGCACGCGGTGGCGGACAATCCGCGGGAGCGCCCGCGCGAAATCACCGTCTCGACCTGGTTCGACGGCCAGGTGCATCTGCGGGTCGCGGACACGGGGCCCGGCATTCCCGATGACATTGCCCAGAGTGTGTTCACACCGTTCTTCACGACCAAAGAGCCCGGCAAAGGCACCGGGCTGGGCCTCTCGATCACGTATTCGATCGTCGAGAGTCACGGCGGGCAGATCACGCTCGAACCCCGCGGCCCGCGCGGCGGTGCGGCATTCCGCGTCGACCTGCCGCCGGCGCCCGCGGATGCCGTGCGGCCGGCATTGACGCCCGTTCACGGCACGCCGGCCGTCAATGCCGGCTCGACGGTGAAGCGCACGATTCTGCTCGTCGATGCGGATCCCGCCGTGCAGCGGACGATCAAGGCGCTGTTCGCGCGCGACGGCCATGACGTGGAAGTGGCGGGCGATCCGCAGCACGCGCTCGATCTGGCGGAGCGCGGCGGTTTCGACCTCGTGATCACCGACGCGCGCGCGATGGCTCCGGGGAAACGCGGGACACTGCTGGCGGAGGAATTGGTGACGCGGATGCCGGCGCTGCGGGATCGGATCATCGTCGCGACGGGCGACGTGCGCCCGACGACGGAAGAGACGCTCGCGCGTCTCGGCGTGCGTTACGTGCGCAAGCCTTTCAACCTGCGCGATCTCCGCGTCGAGGCGGCGCGCTTGTGGGAGGCGACGGCGCTGTCGTAGGCTTCCGACGGCCAGCCATACGTTCCCAGATTCACCGCTCCCCCCCCACCCGGCGTGAACCGCACGCCTTCACGCAGCAGCAACGCGCGCTGCAGCACTGCGCTGTGATCCTGCCCGGAAAAAGAAATGCGGCCCGCCGCGTTGATGACGCGCCACCACGGGACATCGTTGTCTTCGGGGAGTGCGGAGAGCGCCCAGCCGACCGTGCGCGCGGCGCCGGGCCGCCCCGCGAGCCGCGCGATGATCCCGTACGTCGCCACCCGTCCCTTGGGGATGTGACGGACCACGCGGTAGATCCGATGATAGAATGGATTCACAAGGGAGCCCGGCTAGTAGCTTACTCGCAGGACGTCTTCGAGCAAGCCCGCGTCCCCACCCCCCACTATTGACAAAATGTCGTCCACTGCTCTTCGCTCTCGGGGCCAGGCAAACCGCCCCGCCGCGTCCCGGGCGTTGAGCCACTCCGCGCGGTCGTGCTCGGCCGAGAGTTTCACGCTCGCGCCGGGCGCGACGAACGCGGCGAACACCGGAATGAGCGCCAGCTCGTCGCTCTTGTGCTGATAAAACGCTTCGGTGCGGCTGAGATTGTAGAATTTCTCGGGCACGAGACCCGTTTCCTCGCGCAGCTCCCGCAACGACGCCTGCACCGGCGTCTCGCCGGGCTCGATCGTGCCGTGGACCGTCTCCCAGGATCCCGGATTGCGGCCGCGCGAACCCCGCCGCAGTGCCAGCACCTCGAGACTCGGCCCCGCTCCACGCAAGGCGTACGTGTCCACGAAGGACACTCGCACGGAAGTCAGCGGCGGCGGCCGAGCACGGCTTCGAGACGCGCGGAGAGCGCGCGCGCGCGGAATGGCTTGGTGAGAAAGTCGTCGGCGCCGAGCTCGAAGACGCGTACTTCGTTGTCTTCGTCGCCCTTCGCGGTCAGCACGATGACGGGGATGTTCGCGGTGGCCGGGCGCGAGCGCAGGTGCGACAGCACGCCATAGCCGTCCAGGCCCGGAAGATTCAAATCGAGTACGATGATGTCGGGTCCCACGCGATCGACCTGATCGAGCGCCTGCACGCCGTCGCGCGCCTCGGTCACGATGTAGCCGTCACGCTCGAGCAGATCGCGCATCACCTTGCGCAGGCTGTCCTCGTCGTCCACGAGGAGCACCTTCGACGCCGGTTGACCGTGCGCGCCGGAGCCACGCGCCGGTGGCGCCTGTTCCTCGAGTAGATCGAAGATCGTGGAGACGGGTGCCGCGCGCTCGCGGGTCACAGGGACGGGTGCCGGCGGGCGCGCAGGAGCCTCGGGTTCGGCAGGAATATCGACGACCCGCGTGAGCTCTTCGAGCGTCGACTCGCCGCGCACGACGTGCGCAAGCCCGGAATCCCAGAGCGATTTCATCCCGCCACGTTGCGCCGCCTCCGCGATCCGGTCCGCCGCCTCACCGGCGGCGATCAGCCGCTCGAGCTCGGCCGTCATCGTGAGGATCTCGAGGATGGAGAACCGGCCGCGGTAGCCGGTCATCGCGCAGTCGGGACAGCCCCCGGCACGGTACAGTGGCGTACCTGTGGGGACCCAGCGCCGCAGCCGCTCGGGCGGCGCTTCCATCCACACTTCCTTGCACGTGGGGCACAACCTGCGCATCAGGCGCTGGGCGACGACGCCGCGCAGCGACGCCGCGATCTTGTACGACTCCACGCCGATATCGACGAGCCGGGTGACGGCGTTGGCGGCGTCGTTCGTGTGCAACGTGGAGAGCACCAGATGTCCGGTGAGCGACGCCTGCACGGCGATCTGCGCCGTTTCCTTGTCACGAATCTCGCCGACCAGGACGACGTTGGGATCCTGCCGCAGAATCGAGCGCAGCGCCGCGGCGAACGTGAGGCCGGCCTTCTCCTGCACCTGGACCTGGACGATCCCCTGCATCCGGTACTCGACCGGGTCTTCGACCGTGACGATGTTGACGCCTTCGCCCTTGATCTGATTGATCGCCGAGTAGAGCGTCGTCGTCTTCCCCGAGCCGGTCGGTCCGGTGACGAGCAGGATGCCTTCGTGGTTTTCGAGCAGTCGCTTGATCGCTTCGGCTTCACCCGGATTGAGGCCGAGGGTGTCGAGCGATTTGACCGTGGCGCGGGAGTCGAGGATGCGGATGACGACTTTTTCGCCCAGCTGCGCCGGCAGCGTCGAGACGCGCAGGTCGATGGGCTGGCCATTGACCGCGACGCGCGCGCGGCCGTCCTGGGGCCGCAGCCGATCGGCAATGTCCAGCGACGACATGATCTTGATGCGGGAAATGAGGGGCAGTCCGGCCTGGCGCGGAATCTTCATGACCTGCCGCAGCACGCCGTCGATGCGGTAGCGCACCGAGACGCCACCCTCTTCCGGCTCTACGTGGATATCGCTGGCTCGAGAAAGAATCCCCTCGGAAATGATCATGTCCACGAGGCGGACGACCGGCTTCTGGCTGGCGTCTGCCTCGGAGATGTTGAGCTCTTCGGGCGCCGCCGCCTCGGGCAGGGTCGTGACCTCTTGATCACCCATCCCCTCGAGCAGCTTGTCGATCGCCTTGTCCGACCGGTACATCTCGTCCAGCTTCTCGCTGATTTTCGACGGGGAGAGCAGGAACAGCCGGATCTCGCGGGCCGTCGCGAACGCGAGCGCCTTCTCGGCGTCGATATCGAGCGGATTTGCGGTGCCCAGCTCGAGGTAGGAGTCGGTCAGGCGGAGCGGCAGGACGCGGTGGCGTCGCGCGATCTGCTCGGGGACGCCGTCGCGGGCGGTTTGGTCGATCTTGCTGACGTCGGCAACCTTCAGCCGGAACCGGTGCGCCAACTTGTCGACGATCTCGGCATCCGTCGCGATCTTCTCGGCGACGACGCATTCCCACAACGTCCGGCCGGACTCCGACTTCGCCCGAAGCGCCTGAAGGCGCTCGGGCGTGAGGGCCTCAAAGGACTGGGCCAGCCACTCGTCTGGGAATGAGTTTACGGGCATGAGGCTGCCTCCAAGCTATTACCGAAGGCGCCCGAGTCCAGTATTCCGTATCACAGGATGTCCCAAAAATCGCGCGTCACGTCGAAGGCGACGTGCAGCTGGCGCGCCTGGACCCCGTATCCCGCCTCGAGCCGAAACAGCCCGAGCCATTCGGCGCCGAGCCCCAAAGTCACACGTGTGCCCGGCGTCGCCCGCCACGGTGTGAACGCGATGGGCTCGCCGCTCCATCCCGCCGCGACGTAGGGCGCGAGCGTGATCGTTCCCGGTGTCCGCGCCGGTCCTGCTCTCAGGCGAATGAACGGCACCGGGCCGCGCCACTCGACGTGCACGACCGCGGCTCGCCGGCCGCCCCAATCCCGGAATTCATCACCGAGCAGCGTCCCGCGGCCACCCAGAACGAACGCGCGCTGGGGCGGCAGGTTGCGGGTCGCCACACCGAACTGCACACGCGTCAACAGCCGGCTCGTCCCTGCGCCGACTGGAACGAGCAGGTGCGCGCTGCCACTCAAGCGCGTGTAGCGCTCTCCGAATTCCAGCGTTGCCTCTCCGGCCGCATCGCGGCGCACGGCGAAACCCTCGCTGCGGCGACGGAGGGTAATCGCTGCGCTGGAATAGTTGCCGCCGATCACAATGGGGTTCTGACGGAAGCTTCCCGTGGCCGGAGTGGCGCGCACGGCGAGCGATGCAACGCGCTCGCGTGCGGCAGCGAAACGCCACTCGGCTCTCGCACCGAGCCCCGAGCGAACGCTGAGCCGGACGCCCGTCGCGCGGTAATAGTCGCCGTAGTCGTCGCCAAATTCCTGCGAGGCGATCGAGTTGAGCAGCGGCGCGATCACGGGCGCATCCCCGATATCCCGGACCTGCCGATAGACCGCCAGCTCGAGGCCATCGGCGGACGTCACCGCGATACTGCCCTTCCCCGACCGGTCGGCAAACCCGTAGCTCCCGAATCCCCGGAGCTCGAAGGCGTCGTCCGGCGTGCGCCAGACGAAGCCGGCTCCGGCGGCGAGGCCCTCCACGCGATTGACGTGGACCAGATCGCTCAACGACCGCGCGCCGAGGCGCTGGCGTTTGAGCCCGGTGAGCGCGCGGCGGCCCGCGATGCGGCTGACTTCGGCACGGACGTGCTGCAGATCGTTTTCGCGGACCGGCTCGGCTACGTCCTGGATGGCGGCGCTGAGCGGGCCGGGCCACGGGAAGGAATCGCGCGCGACTTTGGGCAGCGCCGTGATCTCGTCGCCTCTGAAAAAACTCGCGTCGAGGCCCAGGTTGAATACGTACCCGTCGATCTCCCAGCGTCCCCGGATGATGCCGCGCGCGGGGATGTCGAGCCACGTGGCGCGGCGGCGAATCTCGACCTCCTGGCGGTAGGGGAGCCAGAATCGTCCTTCCCAGAGCGCGTTGTCCAGCACGATGCTGACGTCCTCGAGCTGTGGATCGAGGTAGGCTTTGGGTGTGAAGTTGAACGCCATCCGCACCAGCTCGGCGGATTCGATATCGATGAACAGCGTGCCGACGATGGCGGCGCCGGCGAAGTTCTTGGGCCGCACCCGCAGCGCGACGACACGCACCGCGCGCTGCGAGAGCACGATCGCCGTCGTGTCGCCCAGGGCGAAGTCGTACAGATCCGTCCCCCCGGGGGCGAGCGGATGCGGCACATCCCGCACCTCATCGCCTTCGCCCAGCCGGATCGTGGTGCCGAAGTTGTTCTGCACGATGCCGAGGTGATCGCGGTGGTAGTTGATATCGGTGGGGAGCTCGGCGCGATCGCGCCAGCCGATGATGCGCTGCTTGCTCAGCTGCGGCGCCTTCCAGTACACTTCCAGCTCCAGCTGATCCGCTTTGACGAGCCGCGGCGGCTCGGTGAGCCCTTCACCGAACTGGCCCAGGAAGAAGAGAAACCCGTGAGCTTTGGCCTTGTAGTCGCGCAGTGCGGTGTCGACCGCGGTCTGCGCGCGGCGCTCGATGGCACGCCGCGCCAGTGCCAGGGCGGAATCGCCATTCCACCCCTGAGCGGACGCACGGGTGGGGATGGGGGTGGCGAGGACGAGCAGCAGTACGGCGGACCAGCGCATAGCGGCCAAATTTAGGCCATGGACCCACGCGACGCATTCCTGGAGCGCGCCAAGAGCGGCGGAATCGTACCGGTGATCCGCGAAGTGGTCACAGACGCCGATACGCCCGTCGCCGCTTTCGCGAAGATCGCACGACCGCCGTTCGCGTTTCTCCTCGAATCATTGGTCGGCGGCGAGCGCTGGGCGCGGTACACCTTCCTCGGCACCGAGCCGCGCGAGGTGTGGCGCTATCGCGGTCAACAGGTCGATCGCTGGACGCCGGCGACAGGCTGGGCGCAGGCGGGGCAAACGTCCGACCCGGTCGCCCATCTCGCCGACCGCATGCGCGCGCTGCCGAGCGTCGCGCTGCCCGGCCTGCCGCGCTTCATGGGGGGCGCCGTCGGGTACCTCGGCTACGATGTCGTGCGCAGCATCGAGCGGCTCGCCACGGGCCCCGCGGATACACTCGGGGTGCCCGACGCGGTCGTGATGATCGCCGATTCGCTGGTGATCCTCGACAACGTCTTCGGCCGCGCCATCGTCGTGGCGAACGTCGAGGTGCCGCCGAAGGCGTCGCCCGCGCAACGGCTGCGGCTGTACGACGTCGCACAGGAGCGACTCGATACCCTCATCGGACGTCTGGGCGGCACACATCAGCTGGCGCCGCTCTCGTTGGAGGACCGCGGTCGGGCGTTGCGGCCTCCCCCGCAATCGCAATACGCGCGCGCGGCGTTCGAGCGGGATGTCGCCAGGATCCGCGAGTACATCGCCGCGGGCGACGTATTCCAAGCCGTCCTCTCGCGCCGCCAGGTCGTGCCCGGCGCGGTCGACCCGCTGCGGCTGTACAGGTACCTGCGCGCCTTGAACCCCGCGCCGTACCTCTTCTATCTGACGCTCGACGATCTCGCGATCGTCGGGAGCTCGCCGGAGGTACTGGTCCGGGTCGAGGGCGACGAAGTCACGGTTCGGCCGATCGCCGGGACACGGCCCCGGGGTGCGAGCCCCGCCGAAGACGAAGCGCTCGCCGAGTCGCTGCGCGGGGACGCGAAGGAGCTGGCCGAGCACCGCATGCTGGTCGACCTGGGACGGAACGACGTCGGGCGTGTGGCGCAGTACGGCACGGTGCGGGTCACCGAATCACTGCAGATCGAGCGCTACTCGCACGTGCAGCACCTCGTGAGCGAGGTGCGGGGACGGTTGAAGGACGGCTACGACGCGCTCGATGTGTTTCGCGCATGTTTCCCCGCCGGGACGGTCAGCGGCGCACCCAAGGTGCGCGCCATGGAAATCATCGACGAGCTCGAACCTGAGCGACGCGGCCCGTATGCGGGGGCGGTAGGCTACGTCGGCTGGGGCGCGACGAGCATGGACACGGCGATCACGATTCGCTCGGCGCTCGTGCTCAAGGACCAGGTCGTCGTGCAAGCCGGCGCCGGCATCGTCGCCGACTCCGACCCCGCGCGCGAATTCGCGGAGACCGAAGCCAAGGCGCAGGCCGTGCTACGGGCGCTCGCGTTGGCCAAAGCAGGCGATTAGCTTCGGGCCTGTGTTCAAGCTGCTGAGCACATCCGGCGAACAATCGATCGACCTCCAGCTCGGGCGCAAACTCGTGGTGGGGCGCGCGGTCACGAGCGACGTCCCCATCTACGATCCCACGATCTCGCGCCGCCACGCCGAGATCGTCCTCACCGACAGCGGCGTCCGCGTCACCGATCTCGGCTCTTCCAACGGGACGTTCCTGAACGGCGCCAAGATCACCGAGGCCGAGGCGGGCGCCAACGACGTCGTGACCTTCGGCAAGGTGGCGTTTCGCGTCAAAGAGGTGACCGCGCCCCTCCCGCGGCCGCAGGTCGTGCCACCCGCCGCCGAATTCGCGAGCCCCAAGTCCGGCGGCAAAGGCGGTGTCGCCGGCGGCACGATCGTCCGGCAACTGCCCGTCAGCGGTGGCGTCCCGGCGATCGTCATCGACCAGCCGGAAGGGTCGTCGCACCTCAAGGTGCGCGGCCAGAGTCAGGAGGAGCGGCGCGAGAAAAAGCTGTCGCTGCTGTTGGAGGTATCGAAGGAGCTGTCGAAGCAGCAGGAGCTCGACCGCCTGCTCGACAAGGTGGTGGATTTCACGTTCCAGATCATGAACGTGGACCGCGTCTCGATCCTCCTGCTGGATGGCAAGTCGGACGAGCTGATTCCCCGCATTTCCAAGAGCCGGACAGGCGACGCGAGCGCCGCGAAGCACGTGCCCCAGTCGATCGCCCGGAAAGCGGTCGAGGAGCGGGTGGCAATCTTGTCGGACAACGCCGCCGCCGACGAGCGCTTCAAGGGGAAGTCGATACTCATTCAGAGCGTGCGCAGCGCGATGTGCACGCCGCTCATGGGCTCCGATCAGAAAGTCCTAGGGATCCTGTATGTCGACAATCTCACGGCGACGCACTCCTTCGCCGACGAGGACCTGGAGTTTCTGATCGCCTTCGGCGGCCTCACCGCGATCGCGATCGAGAACTCACAGCTCTCCGAGCGGATCCGCCGGGAGGCGCTGGTGCGCTCGAACTTCGAGCGCTACTTCTCGCCCAACATCGCTTCGGTCATCGCCGAGCAGCAGGATGCGGGCAAGCTGCCCAGCCAGAAGCAGCCGGTGGTCGTGTTCTTTTCCGATATTCGCGGCTTTACACCGATGTCGGAAACGATGAATCCGGATGAGATCGCCGGCCTGCTCACCGACTATTTCACCGAAATGGTGGACATCGTGTTCGAGCACTCCGGCACGCTCGACAAGTTCATGGGTGACGCGATCATGGCGCTGTGGGGCGCGCCGATCGGCCATGCCGACGACGCCGACCGCGCCATGCAATGCGCGATCGACCAGCTCGACACGCTGGAGAAGATGAACGCGAAGTGGAAGGAATCGGGCCGCCAGCCGCTGGCGATCGGGATCGGGATCAACTTCGGCGAGGTGTTCGCAGGCAATATCGGCTCGGACCGTCGGCTCGAGTACACCGTCATCGGCGACGCGGTGAACACCGCGAGCCGGCTGTGCTCATCGGCCGGCGCCAACGAGATCCTGATTTCGGAGCCGTTCTACAAGGCGCTCAAGAAGCCGCCCAACGTGGAGGCGCTCGAGCCGATTCAGGTCAAAGGCAAGACCAAGAAAGTGCCGGTTTATCGTGTGAAGCGGTAATCAGCGCGCGACGCGCGCTCTCAGCTCGGCGACGGTGTCCACCCAACCGTTGCTATCTTCCCCGCCCTCCGTCCACAAATTCAGCAGCTCGGATGGCTCGACGACAATCCGCTCGAGCGCCGCGACGGCCTTGGCGACGAGTGCCGACGGCGGCGTGAGACGACGCGCGCGGACCCAGTTGTCCACCGTTTCCGAATAGGAGTTCTCGATTCCCCAGTTGCCCTTGAGTCGGGCCACCACTTCGGCCGCGGCTACCGCGCATTCTGCCACCTCAGCAGGCACGGACTGGTTGCTGCCGCACGCCAAGACTTGATCCAGGGTCTGCTCGACGTAGCGCAGATCCTTGACCTTCTCCAGACCGTAGGTCCAGTCGCAAGCGGTATCGTTGCCGAAGCTATCCGCGTCCCAGGTGCCCATGACGAGTCCTCAGGTTAGGAAACGATGCGTGCCTTCAGGTCGTCGATCGCGGCAAGCCACTCGGAGGCCTGTCCGCGCTCGGTCCAAACCTCCAGCAGGCCAGACGGTGGAGTAACGATGCGTTCGAGCGCGAGCACGGCGTTCGCGACGAGCACACTGCCTGGCTGTTGCGCGTGTGATTTGAGCCACTCGGTCAGCGCTAGCGGATAATGCGTCGTTCGACCCGGACGTCCTTTGAGGAGCGCAACAAGCTCCGCGCTTGCCACAGCATACTGCGCGTTGATCGCCGGAAGTTTCTTCGGTGGTGGGATCGACAGGGCATCCCGAATCGTGGTCCCCGCCCAACTCGAGGGCTTTCGTTCCTGGAGGGTCTCGAGCCACATGCCTGCCATGGCATTATCGAACGCACCGACATCCCTTGTCGAGCGCGCGATCAGCGCGTGCTGGATGTCTCCGCACGTGTGTGTGTAATGCTTCCGATTGGTAAACAGCACACGAGTCAGGGCCGGTAACTCCAGAAGGACTGCCAGATCCCCATCCTCGATCTTGGTTCCTTGCGAGGGATAGAAGGTTTCCAACTTGTCGAGTCCACGCAGGAAGGCCAACGACGGGAGTACGCCGACATTGTCCAGCTGTAGAACCCTGAGTCGCTTGAGCCGTGAGAGAACTGCAAGCCGTTGGGGCGCGGAGCCCAGAAGCTCGAGATGTTCCAGTCCGGTCATCTCGCCCAGCTGCTCCAAGTCCGCAACCTTCCGCGCCGCGCCAATCGACAGTTTCCGCAAGGTGCGCAGGCCTGTGAGCGGTGCGATCGACTGCAGGCGCCCGAGCATGTAGATGTAAATGTCCTCGATTGCTTGCAGGTCCTCGATTCCATCGAGACTGGCCAGCGGCACCTGTGCGAGAGCGAGCCGGCGCAATCCGCGCAGCTCATGTATGCCGGCGAGTGATTTGAGCGGCGCTTCGCCGACATGCACCTTCGTGAGCTGATCGAGGCCGGCGAGCGGCATCAAATCGCGCAGTCCACAGTTCGTGAGGTACAGTGTCCGGAGAGAGCGGCAGCTCCGCACGTTCCCGAACTGCGGCGCGTCGGCCGAGGCCCCGAGCGTCCTCAGCGCCGTGAGCCGCGAGAAATCGATCTGATCGAGTCCGTGGGTGAGCGTGAGGTAATTGAGCTGGTGGAGCTGCGCGAGCGCGGAAAGATCTGGAACGTCCGTTGGGTCGTGGACTTCCCAAAAGATTCGCTCGAGTTGGTGCGCGAATGAGCCCAAGGCTTCGACGGTGGGCTGTTTCCAACCATGGACCCGCAGCTTGGTGATGCGTTGCTGTTGGAGAACCTGCGCGGCCGCCGGAGACCAGAACTTGACGGTCGCCTCACCATTGAAGACGTGCCCCCAGTCTTCACCCATTGCGGCTGAAGCGGTAAGGCCGCCCGAACTTCGCGAGCAAGTCCAGCGCCAGCCGCAGCGGCAATCCCATCACGCCAAAAAAGTCGCCTTCCACGCGTTCGATCAGCGGCGCGCCGAGGCCTTGAATCGCGTACGCGCCGGCCTT
>QHUF01000034.1 GCA_003221075.1 Gemmatimonadota bacterium | reverse complement strand
ACGATGCTCGCTTCGGTCGAGGCCCGGGCGCCCTTCCTCGATCGCGAAGTGATGGAGCTGGTGCTTCCGGGCCCTTCGCATCTCAAGGTGCGGGGCCTCACCACCAAGGCGATATTAAAGGAAGCAGCGCGTGGCTTGGTGCCCGATGTGGCCATCGACCGCCGGAAACGGGGTCTTTCCGTACCCGTGGCGCGCTGGCTGAACACAGGACTCGGGCCGCTGGCTGACCGCTTGCTGGACTCGCCGCTCCTGGCGGAGCACCGGTCCGGTCGCCGGAATCATGCGCGCCGGCTGTGGCCGCAGCTCATGCTCGCGTTGTGGAGTGAACGGTGGGGGGTCGAGATCCAGTGAACCGAGCCGAAGCCCTGTCCCTCATGCACGAGCACACGCAATCGCCTTCGCTGCGCCAGCACATGCTCGCGGTCGAGGCCGCGATGCGGGCTTATGCCTCCAAATTCGGCGAGGATCCCGAGCCGTGGGGTCTCGTCGGCCTGCTGCACGACTTCGACTACGAGAAATTCCCCAACGCCGAGCACTCGGCCACCGAGGGTCATCCCGCCTGGGGCGTCGATCTGCTGCGCTCCAAAGGCGTCGCCGAGCCGCTGCTGCGGGCGGTGTTGGGACACGCGACCTACTCCGGCGTGCCGCGCGACACGTCCATGGCGAAGACGCTCTTTGCGGTCGACGAGCTGTGTGGATTCCTGGTCGCGTGCGCGCTGGTGCGTCCGTCCAAGAGCTTCGCGGATCTCGAGGTGTCGTCGGTCAAGAAGAAACTCAAGGACAAGGCGTTCGCACGCGGCGTGAACCGCGATGAGGTCCGCCAGGGCGCCGAGGAGCTCGGCGTGCCGCTCGACGATCATATCGCGTTCTGTATCCAGGCGCTCCGTCCGGTGGAACCCTCGCTGGGCCTCGGGGAGGGAGGGTGAATCCGTTTTCGCACGCGCTGGATCGGGCGACGGGCGCACGTCCCATTCCCGGCAACCTCGTCCGCCACATCGCGATCAGCAGCGACGCGCTCGACGCCATGCTCGAGATGATCATGAGTGCAGAGCGGACGGTTCACTTCGAGAATTACATCATCCACCACGACGCCACCGGGAAGCGCTTCGCGGCGGCGTGGGCGGACCGGGCGCGCGCCGGCGTGCGCGTGCGTATCCTCTACGATGCCTTCGGGTGCCGCGGCACCAGCCGCGCCTACTGGCGTGCGCTGCGGAGCGCTGGTGTAGACGTCCGCCCGTTTCGCCCGATCTGGACGAGTGGTCCGATCGCAGCATTGAGCCGTGACCACCGCAAGCTGCTCGTCGTAGACGGCGAAAAGGCGATGACGGGCGGCCTCTGCATCGGCGACGAATGGGCCGGCAACCTGGCGGACGGGCGGGCGTGCTGGCGCGATACGATGCTCGCCGTGTGCGGGCCCGCGGTGGCGGCGTTGGAAGCGGCGTTCGTCCGGATGTGGGCGCGCGCCGGCCGCGCGCTCCCCGAGGATGAGACCACCGCGGCGCCGGAGGAGTGTGGTCCCTCCGCGGTGCGCGTAGTGGAAGGCTTCCCGGGGCAGTCACGCATCTATCGCGCCGTCCAGTTGCTCGCGGCGGCGGTGACGGAGCGGTTGTGGATCACGGACGCGTATCTCGTCGCACCGCCACCACTGTTCGCGGCGTTCGTAGACGCGGCACGCAGCGGCGTGGATGTGCGCCTGCTGCTCCCTGGCACCACCGACATTCCGATCGTTCGCACGTTTACTCGCGGCGGGTACCGCGAACTGCTGCACGCGGGTGCGCGGATCTTCGAGTATCGCGGCCCGATGGTTCACGCCAAGACGCTCGTGGGTGATCACGAGTGGGCGCGCGTGGGATCGAGTAACCTCAATGTCTCGAGCCTGCTGGGTAATTACGAGCTCGACCTCGTCGCCGAGCACGACGGCCTGACCGCGACACTCGCGAAGCAATTCCTGCATGACATGGGGCAGAGCCGTGAGATCGTGCTGATGGCGCGTCGCCGGCTCCCGTTGCCGCCGCGGCTCATCGCTGCGGCCGCGGGACAAGATCCTCCTCCGCCACAGCACAAACGCTCGCTCCGTGACCGCCGGGCCGTCGCTGCCGTCGCGTTGATGCAGGTGGCCGGCGGCGCGCGCCGCATGTTGGCGGGCGCCGCAGCATCCGCGTTACTGGTGGTCGGGGTACTGCTGATCCTGTTTCCACTCGTCACCAGCACCGCCCTCGCCATCGCGGCGCTGGCGACATCGATGTGGCTCGCCGGGTTTGCCATGGCCCGCCGGCGGCGCCGCCGGGAGAGCGATGTTGCCTGACTTTCCCTCTCCCCCTCAACCTCCGGCCGGCGCTGCGCGTATGGGAAGCAGCGAAGAGGACAAAGGCTTAGTTGCTAAGGCTTTAGCGGGCGATCGCGCCGCATTCGGCGTACTCGTCGAGCGCTATGCGGCGCAGGCGCGGCGGGTCGCGCGGGGCGTGTTGGGCGATCCCGATGATGCGGATGACGCCGCGCAGGACGGATTTCTCTCCGCCCTGGTGAAGCTCGCGCAGTACGATACACGCCGTCCCTTTGGCCCGTGGTTGATGCGTATCGTGGCCAACGCGGCCACGGACCGGCGGCGGCGCCGCAACGTGCGGCAGGCCGAGCCCCTCGACCCGGCATTGGTGGGTGGAGGTCCACGGCCTGACGCGGCGGCAATCCGGAGCGAGCTGGGTGCGCGGTTGCGAACCGCGCTCGGCGAGCTGCCCGAGCGCCGGCGGATGGCAGTCGTGTTGTTCGATGTCGAAGGGTACTCGCACGCCGAAATCGCCGGGATTCTGGGAATCCCGGAAGGAACAGTGCGATCGGAAGTGTTTCACGCGCGTCGCCGTCTGCGCACGCTGCTGGCTGACTGGAAGGAGCAGGCACGATGAAAGACTCACAGGCGTTCGATCATCGCCCGGATCCGGAGCTGGGCGCGGCGCTGCGCGGCGCGCTGGATCCGAATGACGATCAGAAAGCGTTCGTCGCTCGGGTCATGGCGCAGTATGAGCGGGCGCTGGACCGCGCCACGGTTCCCACGATCGACGTGCTGGCGTCCTGGTTCCGGCCGGGCATCGCGGCCGCAGCCGCCGCGCTCATCGCCGGGTTTCTGCTCGGGCGCACCGTGCTGGCGCCGGCGCCGGCCTCGATCGATGCCGCGATGGCACTCGTTGATGGCCCTGGCCTCGCCGCTCTCGTGACGGCGTCGGATCCACCGGACGCGAGCGTCGTGTTTTCGTCACTGGTTGACGAACGCTAAGAAGGAGAAAGAGGAAATGCTGAATAGATCGAAACTCGCCGCGGTCGGCCTGTTGGCCGCCGTGTTCCTGGCGGGTGGACTTGCCGGATGGGGCGGCCGCGAGGCCGCGGAGCGCGACGGGCGGGGGGGCCCCCGGCGCGGACCCGACGCGATGGTCGAGTATTTGAGCCGGGAGCTGGACCTCAGCGCCGCGCAGCGCGACTCCGTCCGGGCGATCTTCGCCCGGCATCGCCCCGAGACCGATTCCCTGTGGGCGCGGGTCCGGCCGCGGTTCGATTCCATTAAGACGCGCATGCGTGCCGAGATCGACGCCCAGCTCACGCCCGAGCAGCGGACCCGTCACCAGCAACTGATCGATCGCGCTGAGCATCAACGTAGGGAGCGGGAAGACTCCACCAAAGGGAAAGCTGTGGGGGGGGGGAGCCACTAATGCAGCGAGGCTTGGTGGTGGGGACTCTGCTTGGCACGCTGCTCGCCGGGCCCGCCGTGGCGCAGCAGATCGCCGAGGTCACCCTTCAGGAGGCCGTGCAGCGCGCATTTGTCGGCCCAGGTCGACTTGTTCGCTGGTTTCAAGCGGATTGCCAACCTCCGATCGGCGTATGCGACGACCGACGCGGCGACGGCCGCCGTCGTCAACCAGCGTTTCCAGGTGACGCTGCTGACCAAGCAGGCGTTCTACAACGCGATCGCCACCGAGGAGCTGGTTCGCGTGGCGCAGTCGCAGGTGCGCCGCGCCCAGCAACAGCTTCAGATATCGGTCGACAAGCTCCATGCGGGGTCCGCGACACGCTCGGACTCGCTGCGATCGACGGTGGATTATGGCAATGCGCGGATCGCGCTGCTGCAGGCGCAGGCGAATCTCGCGACGGCGCAAGCGAATCTCGGCCGGCAGATCGGTGTGGATCAGCCGGTGCGCGCCATACCCGATAGCGCGTTGCCTGCACCGCCGGACACGACCGATCTCCGCGCGGGCACGTTGGAGCATGCACCGCAGGTCGAGCAGGCCGACGCCCAGGCGCGGGCCGCGCGCGCCCAGGTGTGGAGCGCGCGCGCACAGTACTGGCCGACGTTCAACGTGTCGTACAGCAACCGTCGCGCCGGCCTCAGCGACCCGCAGCTGCCGTTCCTGACGCCGTACAAGGAGAATTTCAGCTGGACGTTCGGGCTCAACTGGCCGCTCTTCAACGGATTCGTGCGGGAGCAAAACCAGGTGAGTGCCAGCGTGTCCAGGGATGTCGCTGAAGCACGTGCGGCGGATGCGCGCCGCCAGGTGAACGCGCAGTTCACCCAGCAGATGGCTGCGCTGACGACGGCATATGCGCAGATATCGATCGCCAGCGACAACCTCGCCGCCGCGACCGAAGATCTGCGCGTGCAGAACGAGCGCTACCGCGTGGGCGCGGCGACGATCCTCGACCTGCTCACATCCCAGGCGGCGCTGACGCAGGCGGAAGTGAACGTCGTACAAACGCGCCTCAACTACCTCATCGCCCGCGCGCAGGTCGAAGCGGTCGTGGGACGGACACTATGACGACAGCGCAAGCGGCGATGTTCCGCACCGGCGACACGCCGACGCCCGACACCGTCATTCTCACGCATCACCTGACGCGTGAGTATGTCATGGGCGCCGAGGTCGTGCATGCGCTGCGCGGCGTCGATATCCAGATCAAGAAGAACGAATTCGTCGCCTGCATGGGACCGTCGGGGTCGGGCAAGTCGACGCTCATGAATTTGATCGGCTGCCTCGACACGCCGACGAGCGGCGAGTACTGGCTCAACGGGCAGAAGGTGAGCGATCTGAGCGACGACGAGCTGGCGCGGATCCGCAACAAGGAAATCGGATTTGTGTTCCAGACGTTCAACCTGCTGCCGCGCGCTGATGCGCTCCACAACGTCGAGCTGCCGCTCATCTATGCGGGCATGTCCGCCAAGGAGCGGCGCGAGCGCGCTGCCCGGTCCCTTCAACAGGTGGGGCTGGGTGACCGTATGGATCACCGGCCCAATGAGCTGTCGGGCGGGCAGCGGCAGCGCGTCGCCATTGCACGCGCGCTCGTGAATTCGCCCAGCATCCTGCTCGCCGACGAGCCGACCGGAAATCTCGACTCGGCGACGGGCAACGAAATCATGGCGCTGTTTCATGAGCTGCATGACTCGGGCCAGACCATCGTGCTGGTGACGCACGAACACGACATTGCGGTGCACGCGCGCCGCCAGATTCACCTGCTCGACGGCAAGATTGCGCGCGATGAGAGGACGGAAGGTCAGACGTGAACACAAAACTTTGGGGAAGCGCGGCGGCGACGTTGCTGCTCGCCGGGATCTCCGCCTGCAGTCAGAAGCAGGCGACATTGTCGTACGAGGCCGTTCCGGTAGAACGCCGCAACCTTGTGGTGTCGGCGTCCGCCTCGGGCGCAATCGAGCCGGTGCTGACGGTCGACGTGAAGTCCAAGGCGTCGGGCGAGATCATCGGGATGAACGTGCAGACGGGCGACGACGTGAAGGAAGATCAGCTGCTCGCCTCGATCGATCCGCGCATCCCGCGCAACAACCTGGCGCAGGCGCAGGCAAACCTCGAGGTCGCGCAGGCACAGCTCGGCAATGCCAAAGCGCAGCTCGCACGCTCCGACACGCTGTTCAAGGCCCAGGCGATCACGCAGACGGAGTACGACGGCGCCAGGCTCGACTACGCCAACGCCAACGCGTCGGTGATCCGCGCGCGGTCGGATCTCGAGAACGCGCGGGACCGGATGAACGACACGAAGCTGCGCGCACCGCTGGCGGGCACGATCATCACCAAGAACGTGGAGCTCGGCACCGTGATCTCGTCGCCGACGACCGACGTGGGTGGCGGTACGGTGCTGTTCAAGATGGCGAACCTCGACACGGTGCAGATCCGCGCGCTCGTCGATGAAACGGATATCGGCAAGGTGTCGCCGGGTCTCCTCTCGACGATCACGGTGGACGCATATCCCAATCGCCCGTTCGAGGGCAGCGTCCTCAAGATCGAGCCGCAGGCCACCGTGCAGCAGAACGTCACCATGTTCAACGTCCTGGTGCGGATTCCCAATCCGAATCACCTGCTCAAGCCGGGGATGAACACCGAGGTCGAGATTCATGTCGGGCGCCGGGACAACGTGATCGCGGTGCCGAACGCGGCGCTGCGGACGCAGCGCGACGTCGCCTCGGCGGCCCAAGTGCTGGGACTCGATCCAACCCAGGTACAGCAGCAGCTCGCGACCGCGAGCCAGCAGCAGACGCCAACCAACCGTGACAGTGCGTCGCTGGGTGGCGGTACGGCACGGCGCGATAGCACGGCGGCGAAGCCCGACTCCGCCAAGCCCGCCGGCGGGAACACCATGACCACGCCCGACGGCCGCACGATCCAGCTGCCGCCCGGCGTGACAGAAGCGCAGATCCGGTCGGCGTTCCAGAAGCGTATGTCGGGCCAGGAGCTGACGCCGGCCGAGCAGAGCGCGATGGCAGCGATGCGGCAGATGATGCAGCGAGCGGGCGGGGGCGGCGGTGCGGGCGGTGGCGGCTTCCGCCGCAACACCGGCGAGGCGTCGAGCTACATCGTGTTCACGCTCAAGAACGGCAAGCCAACGCCCGTGCAGATCCGCACCGGCCTCACCGATCTCGACTACATCGAGGTCGTGAGCGGCTTGACGGAGCACGACACCGTGCTGGTCCTGCCCAGCGCGTCATTGCTCAACGCGCAGCGCGACATGCAGCAGCGGATGCGCAACGTCACGGGCGGCGGCCTGCCGGGAGTGCAGCAGCAGCAGCCGACCACTCCCGCGCGGCCGCCGACGACGACGAGGCCGTAGGATGCTCCTCGGAGAAATCTTCCAGGTCGCGCTCCAGGCGATCCGCGCCAACAAGCTGCGGTCGTTTCTGACGATGCTGGGCATCATCATCGGCGTCGGCGCGGTCATCACGATGGTGGCGCTCGGGAGCGGGGCGCAGAAGGCCGTGCAGGCTCGGCTCCAGGCGCTCGGTCCGACGCTGTTGTCGATTTATCCGGGACAGTCGTTCCGGGGCGGGATCGCGATCATGTTCGACCAGCGCGTCAGCGTCACGGTGGACGACGCGGCCGCGCTGGCGCGCGACGCCCGCTACGTCAAAGGCGTCGTGCCCGAGCTGACCCGCAACATGCAGATCAAGCTTGGCGGCCAGAACGGCAACGTCAGTATCGTGGCCACGACGCCCAATTACGCGACGGTCAAGAACTACACGATGACGGCCGGCCGGATGTTCACGGCTGGGGAGGACGAGGGACGCCGGCGTTTCGCCGTACTCGGCTCGGCGATTCCGGACATGTTCAACCGAAATCCAGCCGCGATGATCGGGCAGGAGATTCAGATTCGGGGAATTCCCTTCGAGATCATCGGCGTGCTATCGGCGAAGGGCTCGGCGGGCGGATTCGGAAATCCGGACGAGCAGATCCTGATTCCGCTGCAGACGGGCCGCTACCGCATCATGGGGACCGATCGCCTGCGGTCCATCACCGTCGATGCGGCGAGCGTGCCGCAGATGACGTTGGCGATGATCGAAATCGAGCGCGTGATGCGGCGCGAGCACAAGATCCGGCCGGGCGGCGAGAACGACTTCCAGATCCGCAACCAGTCGGACATTCTGGCGACGTTTCAGGACACGGCGAAGACGTTCTCGTACTTGCTCGCCGGCATCGCGGCCGTCCGCTGGGCGCCACAAGCTTCAATATCCTGTTCCAGTTCCTCGTCGAGGCGCTGGTCTTGTGTCTCGCCGGAGGCATTATCGGCATTCTCTTCGGCACACTCGGCGCGGTCGCCTTGTCCAAGCTCGCGCATTGGAACACGTCGATAAGCGTCCTCGCCATCCTGATCGCCTTCATCTTCAGCGCGATCGTGGGGCTGTTCTTCGGCATCTGGCCGGCGCGGCGGGCCGCCTCGCTGGATCCGATTGTGGCGCTGAGATACGAATAGATTGCGGATTGCGGAATTCGGATTGCGGATTGGCGTGACCGGCTGACGATTCGTAGTCGACGGGTTCGTATTTGCCTGACCAATCCGCAATCCGCAATCGGCAATCCGCAATTATCTTCCCACCATGCTCCCCGTTCTTCTCCTTCTCATGCAATCCGCGGGCGCACAGGGGCCAGTCTACGACGGCCACCTCCGTCAGCTCGACGTGCGCGTGCCGCGGATCGAGGCCGCCGTGCACATCGACGGCGTGCTCGACGAGGATGTGTGGCGACAGGCGGCGCTGCTCACGGGATTCAGTCAATACCGCCCCGTGGACAGCCGGCCGGCTGAGGACTCGACCCAGGTCCTCGTCTTCTACGCACCCGATGCGATCTACTTCGGCATCCGCGCCTTCGAAAAGCACGGTAATGTGGTGCGGGCGACGCTCGCCGACCGCGACAACATCGGAGCCGACGACAACATTCAGATCCTGCTCGACACGTTCAACGATCGGCGCCGGGCGCTGCTCTTTGCCGTCAACCCGCTGGGCGCGCAACAGGACGGCGTGCGCAGCGAGGGGATTGCCGGCGCCGCCGGCGGGGGGAATGCGGGCGGGCGCTTCGACGGGGTCGTCGATCTGAACCCCGATTACGTCTACGAATCGCAGGGCCGAGTCACGCCGAGTGGTTTCGAGGTCGAAGTCCGCATTCCGTTCAAGAGCCTGCGCTACCAGAGCGCCGCGATTCAGGATTGGGGCATCCAGATCGTACGGGTGACGCAGCATACCGCGTACGAGGACACGTGGACGCCGGCGGTGCGCGCCAACGCCAGCTTCCTCATTCAGTCCGGCTCGCTGAAAGGGTTGACCGGGATGCGCCGGGGGCTGGTGATGGACCTCAGTCCGGAGTTCACGTCGCGCGTGGACGGCGCGCCTGCGGCATCGGCATACCGTTATGGTGTGGTCGACCCGCAGCTGGGTGCGAATCTGCGCTGGGGTGTCACGCAGAACCTCAGCATGACGGGCACCGTAAATCCGGATTTCTCGCAGGTCGAGGCCGACGTCGGTCAGGTGACCGTGAATGAGCGGTTCGCGGTGTTCTTTCCCGAAAAGCGCCCGTTCTTTCTCGAGGGACTCGAGCAGTTCGATACGCCCAACGCGCTGATCTATACCCGGCGGATCAGTTCTCCCGTCGGCGGAGCAAAGCTGACCGGGAAGGTCGGCGGAACCGGCGTCGCCTACATCGGCGCGGTCGACGACAACAACCTGTCCGCCACGGGCGACCATCCGATCGTCAACCTGCTCCGGCTGCGGCGCGATCTCGGCACCAGCTCGACCGTGGGACTCGCCTACACCGACCGCATCGACGGCAACGCGTCGAATC
>QHUF01000235.1 GCA_003221075.1 Gemmatimonadota bacterium | reverse complement strand
GGCCGGCGCCTGGCTGTCGTACTGATCCCAGGCGACCAGCAGTCCGATCTCGACCCAGGGGCCATCCTTGTCGAGCAGCGCCGTCACGCGCTCGCGCGCGGTCAGCTTTCCCTGATCGTGTTGACGCTTGATGCGCTCGGCGCCGCCGCCCTGCTCGAGGCGGGCGCGGAGCTGCTTGTACTCTTCGCTGAGTGTCTTGAGGCGACTCACGCGGCGACGTGCTCCGCCGCCCACTCCTGGATGTATTTGATGAGGTCGGACGTCGGCGTGCCGGGGCCAAAGAGCTTGCCCGTGCCCTGCGATTCCAGCGCGCTCATGTCTTCCGGGGGAATGATGCCACCGCCGGTCAGCAGCACATCCTGCCGGCCGGCGGCGTCGAGCAGCTTGCGGACGCGCGGGAACAAGGTCATGTGCGCGCCCGACAGAATGGAGAGGCCGACGACGTCCACATCTTCCTGGATCGCGGCCTGGGCGATCATCTCAGGCGTCTGGTGCAGGCCCGTGTAGATCACTTCCATCCCGGAGTCCCGCAGCGCCGCGGCGACGACTTTCGCTCCCCGATCGTGCCCGTCCAGGCCGGGCTTGGCGACGAGAATCCGGATCGGCCGGCGGCGAGCGGTCATCAGCGGCGAAACCGCAGCAACGCCGCGAGGCCGTCCACCGCACGGCGTGCCTTTTCGTCGTACAAGACGTCGACCTGCGAGCGCTGCCGCAGCGCATCCTCAACCGCCTCATCGATTCGCGGATCGTCGTCCTGGCCGTCCGCCAACAGGGTGCGCACCTGGCCGCGCGACAGGGCCTTGAGGGTGGGATCCGCGCCGTTCACAGCCCATCCTTCCGGGACGCCATCCTTCAGCGCTTCCGCGTGCGCCCGCTCCCAGGCCCGTTCTCGCTCTTCACGCAGGGCCAGGGCCGCATCGCGCACTTCCGCCTTCGTCGCCGTCTTCGGATTGAGTTTCACCACGCCCATCACGAGATCGTGCAGGTAGGTGTGAAGGTGGGGGATGACGGCGCCGCCGTCCGGACCCACGCCGCCGATGAGGAGCCCCGCGAGCGGCCGCACGCGATGGATATTGAAAACGCGGTCGGCGATCTGCGCATAGAACCGCTGTTTCTCGGTGCGAATGCGCATGTGGTAGTTGTGCTCGCCCGCGCTGCCGGAGGGTGTTCCCGCCCGCGCCATCACCTGCCGCTGCTCGGACCCGTGGAATTTGCTCGCGCGTGAGGCGTCGATCGCCGGGAGCGCGGTGAGCTCCACGCAGTCGTACGCCGAGACCTCAAAGAATCGGGCCGCGGTCCGGTCGTAGACTACCACGAGGATCGTCCCGAACTCCTCGTCGAGGGCAACGAGCTCGCGCACCAGCGGCTCGTGCTCGACGGCGAGGCGGGAGCGATGCACGTGCGGCAGCGGCAACGTCTCGAACAGATCGAGCCCCTGTGACGCGAAGATCGCGATCGCGCGCGTGCTCGGCAGGTGATTCGGCTCCTCGAGGTAGTCCAGCACGCGTTGCAGGTCGGCCGCGATCGCCTCGCGTTCCACGTGCCCCAGCGACTGCTTGGAGAGTGCGTCGGCAGCTTGCTTGACTCGGTTCTTCATCTTGATGAGGTACTTGCCGCGCGTCCGGTCGCGGGGCTCGAGCTTGAGGTAGCACGTCACGACCCAGTACGGGCCCGGGTCGATCGTCGCCAGCCGCTGAACCGCGGCATGGACGTCCTGCTCGGTGACGAGCGCGGGGAGCGTGCTCATAGTCTAGAAGAACACCGGTTCGCGGTACGCGCCCCACACGCGTTCCAGCGCATGGCGAATCTCGTAGAGCGTGGCATAGGCACGCGCACAATCGAGCATTGGGGGCATCACGTTCTGATCGGACTCGGCCGCGTGGCGCAGGGCCTCGAGGCGGCGCTCGACCAGCGTATTGTCCCGTTCCGCCCGCACCTGCGCGAGACGGCGGCGCTGCTGCTCCTCCGCGTCATTGGAGACCTTCAGGATCTCCACGGGGTGATCGTCGTCGGACAGGAACTCGTTGACCCCGACGATGACCTTCTCCCCCAGCTCGACTTGACGCTGGAAGGCCGCCGCAGACTGGGCAATCTGCCGCTGGAACCAGCCGCTCTCGATCCCTCGGACGACTCCGCCGATCGAGTTGATCTCGGCGAACAGCGCTTCGGCCTCGCGCTCGAGCTGGTCGGTGAGTGCCTCGATGTAGTACGAGCCGCCCAACGGGTCGATCACCTGGGCGACGCCGGTCTCGTGCGCCAGGATCTGCTGGGTCCTGAGGGCCACCTGCACGGACTGCTCCGTCGGTAACGCCAGCGTCTCATCCAGGGAATTGGTGTGGAGCGATTGGGTCCCGCCGAGCACCGCGGCCAGGGCCTGGTAGGCAACGCGCACGATGTTGTTCAGCGGCTGTTGCGCCGTCAGCGTAACTCCCGCCGTCTGGCTATGGAAGCGCATCATCCACGAACGAGCTTGCCGGGCCTTGTAGCGCTCGCGCATGTGCCGCGCCCAGATCCGCCGGGCGGCGCGCAGCTTGGCGATCTCCTCGAAGAAGTCGTTGTGGATGTCCCAGAAGAAGGAAAGGCGCGCCGCGAAGCTGTCGATATCGAGACCGCGCGCGATGCCGCGCTCGACATAGGTAAAGCCGTTGGCGAGGGTGAAGGCGAGCTCCTGAGCTGCCGTGGCGCCCGCCTCGCGGATGTGATAGCCCGAGATCGAAATCGTGTTCCAGAGCGGCGTGTGCTTCGCGCCCCACTCGAACATGTCCACGATGACTTTGAGCGCGGGCTCGACCGGATAGACCCAGGCGTGCTGGGCCATGTACTCCTTGAGGATGTCGTTCTGCACGGTGCCGCGCAGCTTCGCGATCGCGACGCCCTGTTTCTCCGCGGCGGCGACATAGCAGCAGAACAGAATTGCCGCCGGCCCGTTGATCGTCATGGACGTCGAGACCTGGTCGAGCGGGATGCCGTCGAACAGGGTTTCCATGTCCGCCAGTGACGAAATGGCGACACCGCATTTGCCGACTTCCCCCTCGGACCGGGGATGGTCGGAGTCGTAGCCCATCAAGGTCGGAAAGTCGAACGCGACGGATAGACCGGTCTGCCCGTGCTCGAGCAGGAACTTGTAGCGCTGGTTGGTATCGGCCGCGCTGCCGAAGCCGGCGAACTGCCGCATCGTCCAGAGCTTGCCGCGGTACATCGTGGGATGAATCCCGCGCGTGAACGGATATTCACCGGGACGCCCGAGCTGGTGCTCGGCATCGAAGCCAGGGAGATCGGCGGCGGTGTAGACCGGCTTCTTCTGGATGGTCATTTGCCGTTCCTCACTTGCTCGAGAACCTCGGCGGCAACTTCGTAGGGGCTCCGCGTGCCCGCGGCGACGTCGTCGAGCCGGCGGGCCAGCAGATCTTCAGCCTTCGTTTCATCCCACACCCATTGCCGGATCGCCCGGTTCAGCACGTCGCGAGTGCGGGCCGCCAACCGACGCTTGCGGCGCTCAGCGAGTTTTCCCGTGCGCTCGAGGTACTGATGGTGCTGTTCGAGCGCTTCGACGAGCCCTGCGATTCCTTCGCCCCTTGAGGCTACGGTCATCAGCACCGGTGGTTCCCATTCCGATGGGCTGATGGGCTGATGGGCTGATGGGCGGTTTTTGACCACCCCGCCGCCCATCGGCCCATCCGCCCGTCCATGGTGAGGCCGCACATGCGCAAACGCATTGCCCCGTCGGATTCCCAGCATGACTTCCACTTCCTGCTTCACTTTGTCCGCTCCCGGCCGATCGCTCTTGTTGATCACGTACAGCTCGGCGATCTCCATGACGCCCGCCTTCAACGTCTGGATGCCGTCGCCCGATTCCGGCACGAGGACCAGCACGGTGGTTTCGGCGGTCGCAGCGACGTCGAGCTCGGTCTGTCCGACGCCGACGGTCTCGATCAGGATGCGCTCGAAGCCGAAGGCCTCTAGCACATCCGCGACCTCCTCGGTGCTCGTGGCGAGACCGCCTTGCGCCCCGCGCGTGGCCATCGACCGGATGAACACGCCGGGGTCGAGGCTGACCGATTCCATGCGAATCCGGTCGCCGAGCAGCGCGCCGCCGGTGAAGGGGCTGGTGGGATCGACCGCGATGACCGCCACTTTGAGACCGCGCTCGCGATAGGCGCGAACCAGTTGTTCGGTGAGCGTGCTCTTGCCCGCGCCGGGCGGTCCGGTGATGCCGATGCGATGGGTGCTTCCCTTCCCGATCTTCTTGTGCAGCGCGGCCAGCACGCGCTCGAAGCCGTCGCGCTGGTTCTCGACCAGACTGATCGCACGGGCGAGGGCAGCGATCTCGCCGCTTTCGAGTCCGGTCAGAATGTCATTGGTACGCATCTCCCGCAAAGATAATAGGCGCACGATTAGAGGAGGGTTCCGCGCAGGATCACGCTCGCCACGCTGAAGTAAATGACCAACCCGGTCACGTCGACCAGCGTCGCCACGAATGGCGCGGACGCGCTGGCGGGATCGAATCCGAGCCGGCGCAGGATGAACGGGAGCAGCGAACCGGTCATCGTTCCAAATGTCACGACCCCGATCAGACTGCCGAACACGGTGAAGGCGACTAGCAGGTAATGCTCCCCATAGATTCCGGTGACCGCGTGCCACAAGGTGATCCGGAGAAAGCCGATCGCGCCCAGCACGAGGCCCAGCACCACGCCGGTCGCGAACTCGCGGCGAATGACGCGCCACCAATCGCGCAACGTCACTTCGCCGAGCGCCATTGCGCGGATGACCAGCGTCGAGGCCTGCGAGCCCGAGTTGCCGCCGCTCGAGATGATGAGTGGCACGAACAGGGCGAGGATGACGGCTTTGGCGATCTCCTCCTCGAAAAACGCCATCGCGGTGGCCGTCAGCATTTCGCCCAGAAACAGCGCGGCCAACCACCCGGCACGTTTTCGGACCATGCGGCCGAAGGCGACCTTCAAATAGGGCGCGTCCAGCGCCTCCATGCCGCCGAACTTCAGGAGGTCTTCGGTGGTCTCGGCCTCGACGACGTCGATGACGTCGTCGAACGTGATGCGTCCCAGCAACCGGCCGTTCGCGTCGACGACTGGCACGGCCGCGACGTTGTAACGCGCCATGAGCCGGGCGACCTCCTCCTGGTCCTGTTCGGGCTGGACCTGGACCACGGGCTGCTCCATCACATCCCGGACCAGCCGTGCCGGGGACGTCACGATCAGACGGGCGACCGGCACGATGCCGCGCAGCTGCCCTTGGGCGTCCACGGCGTACACCTGATACAGCTGGCTCTCGTCCTCGTCGCTCTGCTGGCGAATCGCCTCGATGGCCTCCCCGACGGTCGCATCCTCGCGCACCTTGACCACGTTGGCGGTCATCAACCCACCGGCTGAATCCTCCGGGTACTTGAGCAGCCGCTCGACGTCAGCGCGATCGCTGATTTCCGCGAGGACCGCCTCGCGCTGGCCGGGCGAGAGCTCCGCCACGAGGTCCGCGGCATCGTCGGTCGGCATCTCCTCGACCAGCTCCGCGGCGTACTCCGGGCCGACGGCCAGCAGCATCGCTTCCGGGTGTTCCGCCGCTTCCATCTCGGCGAGGGCACTCGAGGCGACGTCAAGCGGCAGCTCGGAGATCACGCGCACCCGAGTGGATTCCTCGAGGGCCGACAGGACGTCGGCCAGATCCGACGGATGGACGTGGCGCACGCGCTGCAGGAACGGGTGCAGATCGTCTTGCTCGGCGAGATCCTTGAGCTCGTCGAGCCTCAGGTCGGGGGCTTCAGGCATGGTCACGCCGACCCGCCCCCACCGCCGAGCGCAATCGTGCGCACCGGACCGGCACGAACGGCGATGCGCTCGACGCGCGTCGCGCTGGCCGTCAGGATATCGAACTCCAGACCTTTGTACGTGAACCGTTCCCCGGCGCGCGGGATGCGACCGAGTGCCTGAATCAGCAGTCCGCCGACGGTCTGCGCACCGGCGAGCGGCATCCCGAGTTTCTCGGCGAGCTCGGTCGTGGGTGTGCTGCCCTCCACTTCGGCAACTCGAGTCGTATCCGGGGTGGAAGACGATGGCTCGAACAGCTCACTGACGAGATCGTTGAGGAGGTCCTCGAACGTCACGAGTCCCGCGGTCCCGCCGAATTCGTCCAGCACGACCGCGAGGTGTTGGCCCCCCCGCTGCATTTCGAGCATCAAGTCGGCCGCCCGCATCGTGCCCGGGGCCGTCAGCGGCGGCCGCACGAGGATGGGATCCTCCGGCTGGCGGCCGAGCAAGTCGAGCGTGTGCGCGACGCCGACCACTTCATCCAGCGATCCCCGATGCACGGGATAGCGGCTGTATCCCGACTGCTGCAGCACGTGCGCGGCCTCGGCGGTCAGA
Source organism: Gemmatimonadota bacterium (assembly GCA_003221075.1). GTDB lineage: Bacteria > Gemmatimonadota > Gemmatimonadetes > Gemmatimonadales > GWC2-71-9 > 20CM-2-65-7. The sequence continues at coordinate 14,037 of QHUF01000235.1, read as the reverse complement.
ATCCCTTCCGGAAACGCGACGATGGCGGTCCGCGGCGTCATCAGCTCGCGCACGGGACGATCGGCGAAGGCGAGGACGCCGGAGACCACGGCCATCTCGTCCGTCGTGGCGAGGGCGTCGGTATCGGCGCCGGTGAGCAGCGCGGCGAGGGTGGTGCGCGTGGATCCCTCGCGCCGCGGAATGAACGGAGACAGCACCGCCCCGAATCGCTCCATCAGAGGGACGGCGTGTCCGACCAGTGGTTCGGCCCAGCGCCTCCCCAGGACGCGTGGTATGAGGTACGCCGCGCCGATGAACAGCGGCACGCCGACAGTGATCGTGAAGATCCCGAGAAATGTCGGCGTCGTGGCCGCGAGCAGTGCCGGAATCGCTCCAGCCGCGAGCAGCACGCCCAATGTCGTCAGCATGTTGGATGTGGCGAGTGTCTGTCCCGGGTTTTTCAACACGTTCACCGTGGCCGCCGAGCCACGCAGCTTGTATGCCACCCAGCGCGTCAGCTCGTGCTGGCTCACGGTCGCCGCCGCGACGCCGATTGCCGCCGAGACGCCGGCCGACAGGAGGCCGACGAGCAGAACCGCGAGTGCGACGCTCATCGCTTTTCGAACGACACCTGCGTAACACGGCGCTGCTCGACGCGCTCCACGACGACGCGATAGCCGTCGAGCGTGAGCTCATCGCCGGGCCGGGGTACGCGCCCCAGTACCGAATACACGAGCCCGCCCACTGTCGAGACCTCGGCATGTGTGATGGGGGTACCGAGCGCGGCCGACAGGTCGTCAAGGCTGGTGCGTCCATCCACCCAGATCCGTCCGCCGTCCTGTCGAATCGCCGGCGTGGTCTCCGTGTCATGCTCGTCGCGGATCTCGCCCACGATTTCCTCGAGAATGTCCTCGCGCGTGATCAGTCCCGAGGTCCCCCCGAACTCGTCGACGACGATCGCGATGTGCGCGGGCGTTCCCTGGAAGTCGCGCAGCTGATTGTCGAGCGTCTTGGTTTCCGGAACGAAGGCCGCGGGCCGCATGAGCGTCTGCCAGCGCGCGCCCGATTCGGCGAGCCCCATCGCGATGGGCACGAGGTCCTTCGCGAACACGACGCCCCCGATGTTGTCGGGCGAGCCATCCAGCACCGGCAACCTGCTGTGCTGGCTTTGCCGGAACGCCTCGAGGACTTCCTCGGTGGACGCCGAAACGTCGACTCCAGTCATGTCGAGTCGCGGCGTCATGACCTCGTCCACCGTCGTATCCGCCAGCGTGAAGACCCCGAGCAGCATGTCGCGCTGGGCAACGCCCAGAGCGGGTTGCAGCGGGCGCGGCGTGTGCACCAGGGCGTGCAACCCGCGATCAGCCCACGCGAGCAGCCAGAGCAGCGGACCGAACGGAGCGAGGGTGCGGCGCGCGAAGGGGAGCGCCGCGTCGGAAAGCTCCGGGGCAATACGCGCCACACTGCGCGGGAGGGCGTCGCCGACGATGAACAACAGCAGTGTTCCCACGACGAGGATGATGAGCGCTTCGGCCCAGGGCCGGGTCCACCACGCCACCGCGTTGGCCGTGGCGACGGCGCCGAGCACGAGCAACGCGAGGCGCGCCACGTGGAGCGCGCGATGCAGCGGCACACGGCGCTCGGCGGCGATGGGTGGCGCATCGCCCAGGGTATGGAGCGCCTCGCCTACGGCGGCTTCTTCCGCCAGGGCGAGCAGCGCGGCCCACGCACCCGCGCTGATGGCGACGACAAGCCCGATGATGCGCAGCGCCGCTTCGGTGAGCATTAGCGGAGGAGTCGTGTGACGTAGCGTTCCTGCAGCTGCCACATCCGCGAGCGGGTGCGCCCCGGACCCTCGGGATGGTCGTATCCCAACACGTGCAGCGTGCCGTGGACGGCCAGTCGCACCAGCTCGTCGTTCAACGCAACGCCGTTCCGGGCCGCGGCAGTTGGACAGATATAGACGTCGCCTACCATGCGTCCGTCCGGTTGCGGCAGCGCATAGGCGATGACGTCGGTCAGCCCGCGCCGTCCCGTGGCGCGGCGGTTGGCCCGCCGCATCGCCGCCGCCGAAAGCAGGGTGATGTCGATGTGCGATCCGGCGGGCGCGCGCTCCCACGCCAGCACCCGGTCCGCGACGCGCATCAACTCGTCAGCGCGCGCCTGGCGCGCCCGCTGAGTGCCAGGCTGCACTGATACCGCCACTGGACTCCGGGTAATCGATGCGATTGTGGTACATGCCGCTCAAGACGACCAAAAACGCGGCTTTCACCTGCTCTATCTGCTGCAGCGTGAGCGGGGCTTCATCGAGCTGGCCCGCGTTGACCTTGGTGCGCACGATGTGATCGATCGCTTCTTCGATTTTCTGCGGGGTCAGGTCCTCGAGGACGCGCAGCGCCGCTTCAACCGAATCGGCGATCATCGAAATCGCCGTTTCCATCGACCGCGGCTTCGGTCCGGGATACGTGAAGTCCTCGACGTTGCGCGCCTGGCCGCCGTCGGACTTCTTCGCCTTGTCGAGGAAGTAGGTGATCTCCGTGGTCCCGTGATGCTCGGGGATGAACGCCGACACCGAATCGGGAAGCTTGGCCTCGGCGGCGAGCGCGAGGCCGTCGGTGACGTGCGCCTTGATGATCTGCGCGGACTGAAGTGCCTTCAACCGGTCGTGCGGATTGTTGCCCGGGATCTGGTTCTCCACGAAGTACAACGGGTTTTTGACCTTCCCGATGTCGTGGTAGTAGCACCCGACGCGCCCCAGCAGGCCGTTCGCGCCGATCCGGTTGCACGCCGCTTCGACGAGGTTCGCCATCGCCACGCTGTGGGCGTAGGTCCCGGGTGCCTCGAGTGATAGGCGACGGAGCAGCGGGCGGCTGGGATCGGACAGCTCCAGCAACGTCAGGTCGGTGGTGATGTGCGTGATCGACTCGGCTACCGGCAACAGGAAGAAGGTGAGGCCCGCCGAGACCAAGCCGTTCAACGCGCCCCACAGGCAGCGGACGCCGATTTCCGCGATCGGCCAGCCGCTCGAGAGCCCGAGGGCGAGTGCGCCCGTGAGGTATCCGCCGGAGATGATCAGCACCGGCGCGTAGAAGTTGCTCCGGCTGCGCAGCGTTTTCACCGACAGCGCGGCGGTCACGCCGCCGACGACGCACAGGAACGTCGCGGGCACGTCGTGAAACACCGGTTGCTGCCCGATCACGACGGCCAGAATCATCGCGGCGATCATCGACACGCGGCCGTTGAACAGCACGGTCATCATCATCGCGAGGAACGGCATGAAGACGACTTCGGGGTGCGCCGGATAGAACCGCGCGACCAGTCCCGCCTGCGTCAGCAGGACCGCGAACAGTCCGCCGATCAGCGCGACCTGGCGCAGATCGCGGTAGGTCTCGCGCCGGTAGAACACCAGCAGCACCCAGAAGATCACGATGATCAGCGAGTCGCGGAGCAGCGGACCGATGACGCCGCGGATCGAGTAGGTCGTCGCGGCGCCGCGGCGGAGCAGCTCCTGGTGCAGCGTGACGAGGCGCTCGTGGGCCTCGTTCGTGACGATCTCGTTCGCGCCCACGATCCGATCGCCGGCGCGCACAATGTATTTGCTCGGATCGACGCTGCCCCGCAGCTCGTTGCGGCGCCGCTCCGTTTCCAGCGGTTTGGGAATCAGGGTCGGCCGGAAGAACTGCCGCTGGAGCTTGATGTACAACACGTCACCCACGCTCGAGCCGGGATCGGGGTGCAACGTCTTGGCGCGGTTCAAGTACTGGTTGAACGTCAGCGCCTGATCGCGCAGCACGGACGATTCCGTGGAGCCGCGTCGCACGATCAGCTCGCGCGACTGTTCGCCCTGGAGGACACCGGGCCCTGTGACGCCCTGGGCGAGGGTACGGTCGAACAGTCTTTGGAGCGCTTGTTGCAACCTTTGCCGTTTCCCGCCCTTGCCGAGATAGGCTGCCTCCTGGGGCGTCAGTGACACGCCGAATTCGCGGGCGGCGCGGATGATCGCCTGAGGACCTTGATCCGCGGCGGCATCGACGGCTCCGAAGAACGCCGCCGTCGCGGTCGCGAGGCTGTCGTAGGTGTGCTGCCGGAATTCGTAGATCGGCTTCGCCGACGCGGCGAGCTCCTCGGCCTCGCGTTGGAGCTCGTCTTCCGACTTGTTCACGACGAAGTTGAACGGCGCGACAATGTCCTTGTCGGCCCGGGCGCCGGGCTCGAGCAGCGGCGCCACATCGGCGCCGCCGGACGGGAACGCGACATGGGCGACCAGCGCGAGCGCCGGGACCCACACCCAGCGCACCAGGTGATAGCGCGCCTTCTCCTGCGTCGGCACTTTCACCTCAACCCTGCGCGTCCTCGGCGTAGGCGCGGATGATGTCGCGCACCAGCCGGTGGCGGACGACGTCGGCGTCGTCGAGGTAGCAGAAGCCGATTCCTTCGATCCCGGGGAGAATTCGCTCGACCTGGAGCAGCCCCGAGTCTTCGCGGTTGGGCAGATCGATTTGCGTCTTGTCGCCGGTGATCACGGCGCGGGAATTCACGCCCAGACGGGTGAGAAACATCTTCATCTGCATGCCGGTCGCGTTCTGCGCTTCGTCCAGAATCACGAAGGCGTCGCCCAAGGTGCGGCCCCGCATGTAGGCGAGCGGCGCGATCTCGATGGTGCGGGTCTCGAGCGCCTTTTGCACCCGCTCGCGCGGCATCATGTCCTCGAGCGCGTCGTAGAGCGGCCGCAGATAGGGATCGACTTTCTCCTGGAGATCGCCGGGGAGGAACCCCAGGTTCTCGCCGGCTTCTACCGCGGGCCGCGCCAGGATGATGCGCCGCACTCGCTTGCGGGCGAGCGCGTCGACCGCGGCCGCGACCGCGAGATAGGTCTTGCCCGTCCCCGCCGGCCCGATCCCGATCACGATGTCGTGCTCGGCGATCGAGCGCAGATACTCGCGCTGGCCCGCGGTTTTCGGCTGGATGACGCGGCGCAATCCGGGAAGAATGATCTTCACCGGATCGGGGGCCGCGCCCTGGCGGCCCAACTCCCCATGGGCTTCATCGGAAATCGTGCGCTCGACGTCGTGCACGTCGAGCGTCTCGCCCATTCGGGCCAGGTCGATCAGAGCCTGCGCGACGAGACCGGCGCGCTCGATCGCGGCGGCGGGCCCGGCGAGCGACAGGCTGTCGCCGCGCAACGAGACCCGTACACCGAGGCGGCGCGCGAGCTCGAGCAGATTGGCATCGTTCACGCCGGCCAACGCCAGCGGATCTACGCCCTCCACGGACAGACGGTGGACGACGTCATCACTCATGGCACCACCTTTATGTGAAGTGCAGCGAGATCCTCGGGCCGCGCCGGTGCGGGCGCGCCCTCGAACAACGCGCGCGCCGCGGTTGTCTTGGGAAATGCGATGACATCGCGCATCGAGACGGCGCCGACGATGAGCATCACCGTGCGATCGAATCCCACCGCGAACCCGCCATGCGGCGGCGCGCCGGCGGCGAGCGCCGTCAGCAGGAAGCCGAAGCGGGCATCGATGTCGGCCGGCGACAGACCCAGGTGGGCGAAGACCTTCCGCTGGATCGCCGGATCGGTGATCCGGATCGAGCCCGAACCGAGCTCGTTGCCGTTGTAGACGGCGTCGTAGTGCAACGCCCGGCACGCGAAGGGGTCAGAATCGAGCTTACTCATGTCTTCCGGATGCGGGGACGTGAAGGGGTGATGGGCAAACACGGGCTTCCCCGTTTCGGGATCAGGCTCGAATAGCGGGAAGTCGACCACCCAGCAGAATGCGTGCGCGAGCTTCGGCTGCGGCGCGAGTCGCCGGATCACTTCCCGCCGCACCTTGTCGAGCGCGGGTGACGTCACGCGGTCGGGTCCGACGGTCATCAGCGCCACATCGCCGTCCCCGATGCCGATTCGCCCCAGGGCTTCGGCCGTGAAGTGCTTGCCGACCGAGCCGGACAACTGCTCGCCCTGGCGCTTCACCCACGCGAGGCCGGGCGCCCCGTGCGTCTTCGCCGTTTCGGTGAGCTGATCGACATCCTTGCGGGACAGGGCGCCGCCACCGCGCACGGCGATGCCGCGCACGCGCGAGCCGTTGGTCGCGGCCTGGAAAAACGGCACCGCGAGCGGCTGGACCTGCGCGGTCCAGTCGGAAATGGGAAAGTCGAAGCGCAGGTCGGGCTTGTCCGTGCCGTACCGCTCCATGGTTTCGCGCCACGTCAGCCGCGGGAAGGGACGGGGGATCTTGTGACCGGCTTCGTCCCACAGCGCCACGAGCACGGTCTCGACCACCGCGATGACGTCCTCCTGGGTCACGAACGACGCCTCGATGTCGATCTGGGAAAACTCCGGTTGCCGATCGTAGCGCAGATCTTCATCCCGGAAGCAGCGGGCGATCTGGAAATAGCGATCGAACCCCGACACCATCAGCAGCTGCTTGTAGATCTGCGGCGACTGCGGCAACGCGTAGAACTCGCCCGGGTGCACGCGCGACGGCACGAGATAGTCGCGCGCGCCTTCGGGGGTCGGCTTGGTGAGGTTCGGCGTTTCGAGCTCGAGGAAGTCGAGCTCGCTGAGCGCCCGACGCGCCCGCTGCAGCAGCCGGTGGCGCAGGATCAGATTCGCCTGGAGCTCGGGACGCCGCAGGTCGAGGTGGCGATACTTGAGGCGCAGCTCCTCAGCGGGCAGCTCTTCACCCTTGCCGCGCGCCACCGGAATGGCGGGCGTCTCCGCCGGGCCCGCGACCTGCAACGTGGTGGCGTGCACCTCGATTTCGCCGGTCGCGAGCTCGGCGTTGCGCATCGCGGGAGGACGGGCGACCACCTCGCCCTCGACGAGCACGACACTCTCCGGCCCCACGCTTTGGGCGCGAGTCACGAGATCGGGCGCAGCCCATCCCGGTCCTACGGCGACCTGGACGAGGCCGTCACGATCGCGGAGATCGAGAAAGACGATTCCTCCGAGATCGCGGCGGCGGTGGACCCAGCCCCCCAGACGGACCCGCTGTCCGACGTGCTCCTTCCGCAACGCGCCGCAGCGGTGGGTTCGCAGGGTTGTCTGAGTCACGCTTGCGTTTATGCGCCTCCCCTCTCTGCATCACACAGGATGCGATAGAACTCCTGGGCATCACTCGCCGCCAACAACCGGGTGCGGATCGGCTCGCGCCGCACCAGCCGTGAGATTCGGCTCAACGCTTTCACGTGTGCGCCCGCCTGCGACTCGGGGCCGGCGAGCAAGAAGAACAACCGTACCGGTTCGCCATCCACCGTTTCATATGGCACGGGAGTGCGCGCGGTGCCGGCGACCGCTAGGAGATTGGCGAGGGCTGGGGTCTTCCCGTGCGGCACCGCGACGCCGTAGCCAATGCCAGTCGGGAACTGCCGCTCCCGCTCCATGACGGCCTGAAGGACATCGGGGGCTGCCCCGTTGCCCCCCACCAGGAGGTCGACCAACTCCCGTAGCACGCCCTCTTTGCTCTGGGCCCGAATCGGGACCCGGATGCGGTCGGGAGTTAGCAGTTCGGAGAGCCGCAATGGAGTATGTCCAAGTGCCGTAACCGGTTGAAGATAGTTGACTTGAGTTGACAGCGCCACATGCCACGGTAAACGTTCGGCATGCAACGCATTGGCCCGCTGCTTGTTGGACTCGTGGTGCTCGCCGCGCCGCGAGCACTCGGGCAGCAGGCGACCGGCACGACGCTCTGGCGCGTCGCCGCGACGACGCTGGTGACCCCGCCAGCGCTTGCGGTGGGACCCGCCGCCGCCATGTGGAATCCAGCCCAGACCGAGGACAGCGCGCGGCTTCAGCTCGCCCTCGAGGCGATTCAGACACCCGCCTCGGTCGATGCGACGGGAATCATCGCGGCGGTTCGCATCCCTGCCGGCTCCATCGGACAGCTGGGTCTGCTCTATGGCCGTGTTGGCTTGAGCAACATTACGCAGACCATCGATAGTCCCGATCCCACGGGGACGTCAGTACCAGTCTACACGTTCGCGTTGGGCGCGACGTGGTCGCGACTGGTCGGTGGGACGAGTGTCGGCGCCACGCTCGCCTTTCACGAGACGCGTCTCGACGTCGCCCGTGGGGACCGGTGGACACTCGACGTCGGCGCGAGCCGGCCGCTGCTCGGAGACCGGCTGCGCGCGGCCGCCGCGACGCACTTCTTTTCGTCGCTCAAGACGAATGATCCGGCGCAAGACATATACGCAGGCCTCGAAGGTCGGATCTGGCAGGGGCCAGTCTCGCGGAACCGCGTCGTTGTCCGCGGGCGATACGGGGTCTCGTTTGCGCACGGCTTCGGCGCCGATCACCAATTGGGCGTTGGCGCTGAAGTCGCAAAGACCGTGGCGCTCGATCTCATGGTGTCCCGGGAAGGCGGCTACAGCGACGGCGTGCACTGGCGGCCCGCCGCCGGCTTGCGGCTCGTGATCGGCAAGTATCGCGTGACGCTCGCGCGCGACGCCGGCGTGAACGACCTCGGCTCGACCTACCGAGTGGGCGTGGACATGCGGTTTCGGTGAGCGTCGACCTCCTCAATCTGACGCCGGAGGCGGCCCGCGCCGCGCTTGCGGAATGGCTGACACAACGCGGCGAGCCGACCTATCGTGCACGCCAGGTGGTTCCGCGTCTGTGGCAGCGGCCGGTGGCCCGCTGGGCCGACGCGACCGATCTGCCGGCGCCGCTACGGGCCGCCCTCGACGAGGCATTCCCGCTAACGGGCCTCACGTTACGTACCCATCAGGTGTCGACCGACGGCACCCAGAAGTTTCTCTGGGCACTGGACGACGGCGAAGCGATCGAATCGGTCCTCATCCCGGAGGGCAAGCGCCGCACGTTGTGCATTTCGTCGCAGGCCGGCTGCGCGCTGGGCTGCGTATTCTGCGCGACGGGACGCATGGGATTCCGCCGCAATCTCTCGGCCAGGGAAATCGCCGGGCAGGTCCGGGAGCTGGTGCTGCGCGACCCCGCCCTCAAGCCGACGAACATCGTGTTCATGGGGATGGGCGAGCCGTTGCTCAACTGGGATGCGGTGGACGCGACGCTCACGATTCTAAATCGGGCCGAAGGGCTTGGGATTGGGGCCCGGCACATCACGCTCTCGACTGTTGGCATCCTCCCGAACCTCGTGAAGTTCGCAAAACGCCCCGAGCAGTTCCGCCTTGCAGTCTCGCTGCATGCCCCGAGCCCCGCGCTGCGGCGCGAGCTGATGCCGATCGAAAAGAAGTATGCGCTCCCCCAGCTGATGGACGCGCTGAAGCAGTTCCACCGCCGGGTAACGCTCGAGTACGTGTTGATTGGCGGAAAGAACGACTCGCTCGAGACCGCCGATCAGTTGGCGAAGCTCGCGCAGCCGCTCGAGGCACTGGTGAACCTGTTACCGCTCCATCCCGGCGGCGCTCCGGATCTGACGCCCAGCACGCGCGCGCAGATGCTCGCCTTCGAGCGGCGCCTCAAGCAACGCGGAGTGGAAGCGGTGTTGCGGCGCAGCCGCGGCCTGGATATCAGCGCGGCATGCGGTCAACTACGGGTGGAAGTCGAGGCCGAGGAGCACGCTCACATCGAGTAGCTTCGCGCTGTCGAGCTGAACCTCGACGCGTCCCTGCCCCAGCGCTGCCCGCACCCGCTCCCCAACTTTCTCCGCGCCTCGACGCACGATGATGCGGGTGGAATCGAGCCCGCTTTCGGACGCGTTCCCGAAGTACACCACATCCATTCCCGCCCGTCGCAGGCGCTGCGTACCGATGCGGGCGTCCCCGCCGCGCCCGTTCGCGTTCAGGACCTCGACCGTGATAGCCGGACCGCGATCGCCCGGGATGGGACGCGTTTGCGAGGAGTCGCCACCGCAGCCAGCGGCGAGGACGACCACAAACACAAGTCCTGGAATCTTCACGACCGTCCGGCCGTCCGACCGTCCGCCCGTCCGACGAGTTGATTCCAGAACGCCACCGTCGCGGCCGGCAATGGCCAGCCGGAGCGAACCAACCACTCGATTCGGCGGCGCGCTACCTCGCGCAGGACGGCATCGCGCTCGATCGGAACACGCCGTGCCAGATCGGCGCGGTCAGGCGCGATGCGGTCGCGCCCCGGCTCCAGAAAGTCCGCGAGATACAACATCCGTCCCACGTCATCCCACTCGGGTGAGCCGATCGTGTGGAACCGCACGGCGTCCAGCACGCCGCGGTCTCGCTCCCCGTCGGCGGCAGCCCGGTCCGCCGCGGCCGGCCCGTGCGCCAGTGGATCGGGAAGGGGCGCATCGCGCAGCGCATCATGCAGCCACGCGGCGCGGAGCCAGCGGCCCTGTTCCTTGGGATCGACGTGCATCGCGTCAGCCCAGCTCTTCAGGAGTGCGACGACCCGCTCGATATGGGCGCGACGCTCGGGTGACGCCAGCGCCCATGCCGGCAAACTCACGGCGTGACTCGCGGATCCGCGCCGATGCCTTCACCCAGGACGACGTTGTCGAGCAGCCGCGTCTTCCCGACGCGCGCCGCCACCACCGCGACGGTGTGGGCGGTGACGCGGCTGACGGGCTGCAGGTTCTCGTCGACCAGCGCGCAGTACTCCGCGATCACGCCGGGGGCATGCATCGCTTCCAGCCCGGCGCGTTGCACTTTCATGGGATCCGCTTCCCCGCCGCGCCAGGTTTGCTCGAGGGTCCGCAGGGCGCGCGACAAGGCGAGTGCCGAGCGTCGCTCGTCCGGGCTGAGGTACGTGTTGCGCGACGACAAGGCGAGCCCGTCCAGCTCGCGCACCGTCGGCGCGATGTCGATCGCGACTCCGAAATCGAGGTCTTGGACCATCCGTTTGACGAGCATCCCCTGCTGAAAATCCTTGCGGCCGAACACGGCGACGTCGGGCTCGACGAGGTGCAACAGCTTCGCGACCACGGTGAGCACGCCGGTGAAATGCCCCGGTCGCGCCATCCCTTCGAGTGTGTCTGCCACCGGAGCGGGGAGGACGCGCACCAGCGGCTCCGCCGGATACATGGCGGCGGCGTCCGGCACGAAGAGGCAGTCGACCCCGCGTGCTTCCGCCACCTTGCGGTCGCGCGGCAAGTCACGCGGGTAGCGGGCGAGATCCTCGTGGGGGCCGAACTGGAGTGGATTGACGAAGATGCTGACGACGACGCGCTCGGCCAGCTCGCGCGCCCGGTCCACGAGGCGCAAGTGGCCTTCGTGGAGAAATCCCATGGTGGGAACGAAGCCGATGGTGTGGCGGCGAGAGCGCTCGGTGCGAGACCAGGAGCGCATCTCAGAAGGGCTGGAGAGCTCGCGCAACTAGAACTCGCGCTTCTTCATCTCCGAAAAGAAGTCGCGACGCTCGATGTCATCGTCCGTACTGTCCGGCGGCAGCGTCGGGTCGTAGCGTTTGCGCGCCTTGGGCTTGGCCTTGGCCGCCTTTGCCATGTTCTTCTTGATCAGCTTTGCGAGCTTTTCGTCGTCTGACTTACCCATCGCGTCGGTCTCCCCGAGAAGGTGCACTCCAAATTTAATATCACTTTCCGAAAGAATGCTCCGGGCCCGGATAGCGGCCCTCCCGCACCTCCGCCGCGAACACCCGCGCCGCCTCCCGCACGTCCTCGGCGAGCGCCGCGTACTTCTTGACGAACTTGGCCGAGAACTGGTCGTTCAGGCCGAGCATGTCGTGCAGCACGAGCACCTGCCCGTCGCACGCCGGCCCCGCGCCGATGCCGATGGTGGGAATCGCCAGCGCCTTGGTGATCTGCGACGCGAGCGGCGCGGGCACGAGCTCCAGCACCACCGCGAAGGCACCGGCGTCCTGGAGTGCGGTCGCATCGGCCTTCAGGCGGCCGGCCTCCGCGTCGTCACGGCCTTGGACGCGATAGCCGCCCAGGGCGTGCACCGATTGGGGCGTGAGACCGAGATGCCCCATCACCGGAATCCCGATGTCCACCAGGCGGCGCGCCGTGGCGGCCATGGGCTGCCCGCCTTCGATCTTCACCGCGTCGCAGCCGGTCTCCTTCATCGCGCGGCCGCAGTTCCGGAGCGCGTCTTCGGGCGAGACCTGGTAGCTCAGGAACGGCATGTCGCATACGAGCATGGCGCGCTCCGTTCCGCGCCGCACCATCTTCGTGTGATAGATCATCTGATCGAGCGTGGCCGACAGCGTGGACGGCGCGCCCGCGAGCACCTGATTGAGCGAGTCACCGACGAGCAGGATGTCGACGCCGCTCGCATCGAGCAGGCGCGCGAACAGCGCGTCGTAGCACGTGAGGGCGACGATGCGCTCGCCCTTTTCCTTCATCTCGAGCAACGTGCGCGTGGTGACGCTAGACATGTTCTCCTTCCAGCTCGGCGATTTCGCGCTGCCAGAAATCGCGGTTCGGAAGCTCGGGGTGCGGAATCGTCAGGTCCGGTTCCCGCACCGTCTTGTCGCCGTAGCGCACGATATCGAGGTCGAGGGTCCGCGGTCCCCAGCGCTCGCGACGTTCCCGTCCCCGCTCGGTTTCGATGCGCCGGCAATGTGCCAGGAGCGCGGCCGGCGCCAGCGTGGTTTCGAGCAGAACCATTTGGTTCAAATATGGCGGCTGCGCAACCGGTCCGAGGGGCGCCGTCTCCTCGACTCGCGATGCCGCGACCAGCCGTGTGCCGGGGAGCGCGCCGAGCCGTGCGCGTGCATACGCCAAGTGTGCTGCGCGATCGCCCAGATTGGTGCCTAGGGCGATAAAGGCGCGTTCAATTGACGTTGGCGAACCCGCGAGTCAAGTCGCGCAGCATGGTGGCCACCTGTTCCAGGTCGCGGGTCGCCCGTTCGAGGTCGGTGAGACCTTCGGCCGCCTGCACGGCCCGCGTGGCCACGTCGTCGGCCTCGATGCGGTTTTGGCCCGCAATGGTCGCCACGGCGTTGATGCGCTCGCGCAGGCGCGCGAACGCCTGATTCTGCTCTCCCGCCGCCGCGGTGATCCGGCCCGCGTGCGCCGTCGCTTCCGCCGTCGCGGCGACGATCGCGTCGAGCGCTTCGAGCGCCGCGGCGGAGAGCTCCTCCACGTCACCGACGTTGACCTGGCCGCGGCGCATCTGCTCGACGACCTCGCCGACTTGGGTATGAATGTCCTGCACCAGGTCGCCGGCTTCCACCGCCGCCGTCGCGCTCTGCTCGGCGAGGCGGCGCACCTCGTCGGCCACGACGCCGAACCCCTTGCCGTGTTTGCCGGCGCGCGCCGCCTCGATCGCCGCGTTCAGGGACAGCAGGTTCGTCATATCGGCGAGCTCGCGGATGGAGGCGATGAAGCCGGTGATGCGGCGGCTCGTCTGCCCGAGCTGCTGCACCTTGGTCGAGCTTTCACCCACGAACGCCTTCAGGGCGACGAGGCGCTCGATCGCTTCGCGAATCTGGGTGCGGTTGCGGCTGGCGACGTCGCTGGCCGCCGTCGAGGCGCGGGCGGCGCCGGCGCCGTCATCGGACACGCGACGCGAGACCTGGGCGAGACTCTCGGTTGCCTCGAGCCCGCCCGACACCTCCCCTTCCTCGCGGCGCACGCCCTCGCGAATCACGCCGGTCGACTGCGCCACTGCGGACGCGGCGCGCTTTAGCGCCTCCGCGGTCTGGGCGATCGTGGCGAGCTGCCGCGTCATGCGCTCGACCGTCTCGACGAGCGGTCGGCGGAGATCGGTGATGTGGACTGCCGTCGCGAGCTGGCTGGCGAACGTCGTGATCGTCAGGATGTCCTGGCGGCGGTAGCAGTGCTTCTTGTGATGTTCCAGCTCCAGGGTCCCGATGATCTGATCGCCGAACCTGAGCGGGACGATCACGAGGCTTTGCACCTCGAGCGGCGCGTCCGCGACGCGCTTGTCCCGCGTAACATCGTCGATGACGACGGTCTCGCCGTGCGTCGCCACCTCGTTGCGTAGGTGCTTCGTGTCTGACGAGGGTTCACCGCGCCCCTCCCGCCCCCGTGCCGAGCGGTGCGCGAGGGACAGTTCACCATCGTGGAGCCGGTAGATACGGAAGTCGCCCCAATCCACGAGGCGGTTGGCGAGGCGCTCGATGCGCTGGAACGAATCCTCGAGACTGATGTTCGCCGTGATGACCGCTTCCATCGC
>QHUF01000033.1 GCA_003221075.1 Gemmatimonadota bacterium | reverse complement strand
TCACCGGCCTCAACAAGTAGACCGTTGACTAAGCAGTTGAGCGGGGTTCACGTTGTCTCGTGAGCCCCGCTCGTTCTTCCCGGAAGCGCTACCAGGAGTTCGTCGAAGACTATAAGCATCGGCGCCTGGATCAGGTGTCCGACGCTGAAGAGGCTGGTCCCGCTCCTGCATCTCCGCGTCCCGGTGCGCGCCGCGCGTACCTGAGAGGATATCTGCGCTGGCTGCGCCCCCACCGCTACGCGCTCGGCGGGGTCTTTGTGCTCGCGCTGGTGGTCGCCGGCATGCAAATGATCGAGCCGCTGTTCATCCGGTTCATTGTCGACCACGTCATCCTGAACAAGAGCCTCGATAACGCCGCGCGCCTGAGTCGCCTCAACCTCACGGGCTTCCTCTTTCTGCTTGTCGTCATCCTCTCGCACATCGGCGGCGGATTCAAAGATTACCGCCAGCGGATCCTCAACGTGCGAGTGATGCTCTCACTCAGGCGGTCACTGTACGAGCGGTTGCTGCATCTTCCCTTGGCCCGGCTGTGGGAGATGAAGACCGGCGGGATCCTGTCCCGCCTCACCGGCGACGTCGAGACCACAACCGGCCTGCTGCAGATGGCGATCGTGTCGCCGGCCATTTCGGTCATTCGGCTCATCATCGCCATCGGCATTCTGATCGCGCTGAACTGGCAGCTGGCCCTGACGGCGATGGCGATCATTCCAGGCGTGATGGTGTTGAGCCTGATCTTCGCGCGGCGCATCCGGCCGATTTATCGCTCGGTGCGCAAGGACGTGGAGATCGTGGACGGCCGGGTCGGCGAGACATTCTCCGGCATCCGCGTGGTGCGGGCGTTCCGGCAGGAGATCCAGGAGTTGATCAGCTTCATGCTGGGCCGCCACACCGTACTCCGGAAGGAGCTGTTCGCGCACCGGCGTGAGCTGCTGTTGTGGACGTCGTGGGGCCTGCTGGAAGCGGGCATCAGCGTCGTCATCGTCTGGTTCGGCGGCTACCTCAACATCGTGGGCCGTGCCACGGTCGGCGACATCATGGCCTTTCAGTGGTACATGTTCCTGCTCCTCAACCCCGTGTGGAACATCGTCAACTCCTTCTCCGAGATGCAGCGCTCGCTCGCGGCGATGGAGCGCGTGTTCGAGGTGCTGGCAGAGGAAAATGACAAGCCGGACCGGCCCGGCGCGGGCGATGCACCGGCCCTCGTGCGCGAGCTGCGGTTCGAGAACGTGACGTTCGAATATCGGGATGGTCAGCCGGTCGTGCGCGATTTCCACGTCGCGGTTCCCGGCGGCTCCGTGGTCGCCCTGGTGGGACGGAGCGGGGCGGGAAAGACGACGGTCACCGACCTCGTCGCACGCTTCCACGATCCCACGCGCGGGCAGCTGCTGCTCAACGGTACCGACATTCGCGACCTCAAGCTGCGCAGCTACCGCGACCTGCTCGCGATCGTGCAGCAGGAGGTGTTCCTGTTCGATGGTTCAGTGCGCGACAACATCGCGTACGGCCGACACGACGCGACCGATGCCGAGATCCAGGATGCGGCCCGGCGCGCCAATGCGCACGAGTTCATCGTGCGGCTGCGGCAGGGCTACGAGACGTGGATCGGGGAGCGGGGCGTGAAGCTGTCGGGCGGCCAGCAGCAGCGGCTCGCCATCGCGCGCGCCATCCTCGCGTCGCCGCAGATCCTCATCCTGGACGAAGCGACGAGTAACCTCGACACCGAGAGCGAGCAGCTGATTCAGGCCTCGATGGCCGATCTGCTCGCCGACCGGACGACCTTCGTGATCGCGCACCGGCTCTCCACGATCCGGCGCGCCGACTTGATTCTGCTCATGGAGAACGGCGCCGTCATCGAGCGTGGCACGCACGAGGATCTGATGCGCGCCCGCGGTGTTTATTACGAAATGGTGAAGCGGCAGATGGAATCACACGCGCGCGATGGCGACGAGATCCTGCGGTGACAGACACCCGCGCCGAATTCATCAAAGCGGCCACGTGGCACGGCGGCCTGGAAGAGGCGGAGGCGCTGCTTGCCAAGCATCCGGAGCTGGCCTCGACCGACATCCACACCGCCGCGATCCTCGGCGATGACCGGGCCGTGCAGCGGTTGCTGGCGGAGGATCCGAACCGCGCAACCGCAAAGAGCCCTCCGTACGGCGGCGACGCCCTAAACTACCTCGGGCTCTCCAAGTACCTGCGCCTCGACCCCCAACGCACGCCCGGCTTTCTGCGTGCCACCACCGCGTTGCTGGATGCGGGGGCCGATCCGAACACCGGCTTCTGGACCACGGGGCAGTTCCCGGAGCGCGAGACGGCGTTGTATGGCGCCGCGGGCGTCGCTCATCACGCCGAGCTGACGCGGCTGCTGTTGGAACGGGGCGCGGACCCGAACGACGGCGAAGCGGTCTACCACTCCCCCGAGACCCATGACAACGCGGCGATGAAACTCTTGGTGGAGACCGGGAAGCTGACCGCTGAAAACCTCGCGCTGATGCTGATTCGCAAACACGATTGGCACGACTACGAAGGCGTGAAGTACTTGCTGGAGCGGGGCGTCGATCCAAACTGGCGCGGGAAGAGGGGCTGGAACCCGCTGCATCACGCGATCGCGCGCAACAATTCGCAGGAGATCATAAAGCTCCTGCTCGATCACGGGGCTGACCCCCGCGCGCAGAAGGACGGCGCGACCGGGATCGAGCGGGCCGCGCGCAAGGGACGCGGCGATCTCTTGAAGCTGTTCGAGCAGCGCGGTTTCCCAATCGCGCTCCAGGCCGTCGATCGCCTGATCGCGGCCTGCGCCATGGACGACACACGCACCGTGCGCGAGATCCGGGAGCGAGAGCCTCAGCTCGTGCGCGAGCTCCTCGCGCAAGGACCGACGCTGCTTGCCGAGTTCGCGGGAACGTGGAATACCGCCGGTGTGGGCCACTTGCTCGACTTGGGTGTCCCGGTCAATGCCCGCTACGAGGGCGACGGCTACTTCGACATCGCGAACGCCAGCACCGCGCTGCACGTGGCGGCGTGGCAGAGCCGTCCTGACCTCGTGCGACTGCTGATCGAGCGTGGAGCCGACGTGAAGGCGCGGGATGGCAAGGGACGAACGCCGCTGGTCCTCGCGAACAAAGCGTGCACGGACTCGTATTGGACGGAGCGCGCTACGCCGGAGCCGGCTCGGCTGCTGCGCGCGGCGGGTGCGACCGACTAGCGGAACGTGAAGCCGACAGACCCCTGATACATCGTCGCGATCACATCGTCGATCCGCTGCCCGGGTAGTACCACGTCACCCACGGCCGTCACGTAGGCTGCGAGGTTCGTGGTGACGGCAAACTTCCGAGAGATGGCGAAGTCCCAGCCGAAGCCGAACGTCAGGCCGATTCCTCCGCCGTTGCTGGTATCGACTGCGGCCGTGCCGGGGACGGTGAATTGCCCCGCCGCCAGGCCGACGCCGCCTTTGAAGAAAAAACCACGCCGGCTGGGGAACCAGAGAATCACGACTGTCGCGGTCGCGGTTTCGGCCGTCGCGGTCGTGTCGCCCCGTGAGAAGCCAAACGCGCGATCGAGCGACGAGAACACCTCGACCCCGATGAGGACGCGGTCCGACACGGTGCCACCAATTCTGAAGTAACTGCTCGGCGCGCTGGCGACGATGACGTCGGTACATCCGGAGCACGCGATGCGGACGCGTCCCGGTCCAGCGCCGAGCTCCGCCCAGAACCCGCTCCGATGCGGCCGGTCCGTCCGTTGCGCCCACCCGGGAGCGGTGAGCACCATGCTCAGGGCGATTCCACAGATCGTGCGTCTCAGGTTTTGAACCGGGCTTTGGTCCACGTGAGCAGCAGGCGCGCTTCGGGGTAGTTCCGCTCGTCTTTCGGGGCGGTGGAGTAGCGGCTGATACGGTGAAAGATCGTACTGTGCGCGGCGATGCCGAATCCCCGGGTTATGGGGATATTGGCCTCGATGCCGCTGAAGTCCACGATGTGGTCGGCGCTCGCGCCGCTCACCGCATGGATGTACTCCCACTGCCCGAACACCCGGACGAACCGCGCGCCATGACGGTCGACCGCGAACTCCCACCGGGCACCCCCGCCGGGTCCGAAGTCATAGGTGCGCGTCCCGAGTCCGGTTCCGGAAGCATCGATCGCACCAAGAAGTATTCCGTCGACGAATAACGAGGTCCGGAACGCGTACCCACGCGAGCCGATCGGCCAGCGCGAGTTGATGCCAATCTCGACGCTCTGGCCGCCCACACTCTGTGCCGTGTTTTTGAAA
>QHUF01000234.1 GCA_003221075.1 Gemmatimonadota bacterium | reverse complement strand
CGCCGCCAGCACGTTCCGCTCGCCCATCTGGATCGTGCCCGTGGTGACGAGCTGGCTGAACATACTGGCGCCGCCGGCCAGTTTGGCGACGAGGCGCCGCGGGTCGGCGCCCAGCACCTTCAGGCGCTCGATCAGCAGCGGCACGGCGGTTTCCGGGAACTTGGCTCGGTTCGTGATGTCGCGCGACAGACTCGTGGACGGCAGCAGCACGTGCGCCATCGCGCCCGCCTTCGCCTGGGGATCGTGCAGCATGATCGCCACGCATGAGCCCAATCCCAGTGTGACCAGCACGCCATCGCCGCGTTCAGCCGCCCAGTCCGCCACTTTGACGATGATCTCCTTCACTGCCCACCCGGCTTTACGTAAATCCGCTCGCGGGGATCGACGAGGGTCAGACGATCGCGTGCGGGTCCAAAGAGTGTCTCGACCTTGCCGAGCAACAGTACGCCTCCCGGCGCGAGCGCGTCGACGAACACCTGAAACAGGCGCTCCTGCGCCTGGCGCTCGAAGTAGATCACGACGTTGCGGCAGACGATGAGGTCGTACTGCAGGTGCGGCGGCGGCTCGCGCGTCAGATCGTGCGCGCGCACCTGCACGAGCTCGCGCACCGGTGACTGCGGCTGGCCGTCGCGAAAATAGCGGCGCCGGAGATTGACGGGCATCTCGCTGAACGCGGCGTCGGGATACTTCGCCTGGCGGGTCCGCTCGAGACTCAGGCGATCGACGTCCGTCGCGTCGATCAGGCCCTGGGCGCCGGCCTCCGCGAGCAGCACGGCGATCGTGTAGGGTTCCTCGCCGGACGCGCATCCCGCCGACCACACGCGCAGGCTCGGCCGGCGCCGGGCCAGCACGTCGAGATATGGGCGCAGCGCATTCCACGTTTCGACGTTGCGGAAGAACTTCGTGACGTTGATCGTGAGCGCGTCGAGCAGCTCCTGATACTCGTGCGCGTCGCGGTCGAGGAGGGCGCCGTAGTCCTCGTACGTATGGACGCCGCGGGCGCGCATCCGCACCGCGATCCGGCGCTTCAAGCACTTGTCCTTGTACGACCCGCAGCTGACTCCCCGCTCGCGTGAAATCTTTTCCGTCAGCGCTTCGAACGCTCGCTCCGGAGGAGCTTTGCTCACGAAAACGTGCTCAACGTATCCAGATTCGCCTTGACGAGCTCGTGCTTGGGATTGAGCTCGAGCGCGCGGTGCCACAGCTCGCTCGCCCGCTCACGCTCGTTTCGTTTGTAGGCAATGTTGCCGAGCTTGAAGTAGACGTCATCACCGAGCTCGGGAGACAGCTCGATCGCGCGCTGGTAGAGCGCCCACGCCTCCTCGTAGCGCGAGGCGCGGTAGGCGAGATCGCCGAGGTTCTTGGAGAGTTGCGGCAACGACGGCTCGTCGTGCAACGCCGACCGCGCCAGCGCCTCGGCCTTGGGCAATTCCCCCGCCAGCTCGTGCAGCACCGCGAGGTTGTTGCGCAGGACGCCGTTCTGGGGATACACCTCCACGCCCTTCCTGGCCACCTGTTCCGCCGTCTCGAAGTCGCCGGCCCCCGCGGCCGCGAGCGTGCGTGCCCAGAACCAGATGGGGGGGACGCGCTCGGCGAACAACTCCTTGGCGCGATCGAGCCGGCCGGTGGCGCTGGCATGGTCGCCCTGCTTCAACGCTACGACGCCCCACCCGACGTAGACGCGCGGATCGGTACGCGCGCGCGTCGCGGCCTCGGAGTACGCGGCATCGGCGTCCTCCAGCCGGCCGAGCTGCTCGTAGGCGAGGCCCAGGTTATGGAGCACCGCGGGGCGCGCGCCACCCTTTTCCGCGGCGAGCCGCAGCGCATCCATCGCCTCGCGCCAGCGGGCCTGCTTCAACGCGACGAGGCCGATGAAGAAATGCGCATTGGCATCGGTCGCGCGCAGCTCGGCCACACGGCGGAACTCGCGCGCGGCTTCATCCAGCATGCCCGTCTTGTAGAACGCGATGCCGAGGTTACGGTGCTCTTCCACGCGCGCGTCGGTCATCTTCACGTCTTCGGCGCTGGCGGTTCGGCCGGCGCGATGCAGGAAGCCGGCGGTCACCAGGCCGTAGAGCGCTTTCCCGACCTCGAACTCGCCTAACCCCGAGTCCTCGATGACCGCATTCACGTCGCGCGATCCGTCGAGGAGCGGCAGCAGCCGGTCCTGGATCTCGGTGAGCTTCGCATCGCTGATCTCGAGGCGATCGCGGTCCACGAGAAAGATGAGATCGAACGAGGGAATCTTCTTCTCGATCAGCCCCCACTCGTCCACGCGGCGCGCGCCCTCGAGCAACAGCGACTCCGGGTTGATCGAGACCAGGAAGTCCTGCTGCTCCGGCCGGACGTCAGCTTCGAAGTTGAACGTCCCCTGTGTCCAGGTGAACAGGTAGTAGACCGATTCCTCGATCTGCATGCGCATGTAGCGCTCGAGCTCTTGCTGCGTGAGGACGTCCTGGGCGACGAGAATTTCGCCCAGTTTCTTGTTGCGCTCTTTCTGCTGGCGGTGGATCGCGGCGTCGAGCTGCTCCTGGGTGATCTTCTCGTGTTTCACGAGGATGTCGCCCAGACGGTCACGGCGGTTCACGATGGATGCGTAGGCGATGCGGCCCTTGTCGAAGTAGATGTAGCCGAAGTTCGAACGGTCGGCGATGGAAAGGCAGCCGGTCTTCTGCCCCAACGCCAGCAGCTGCAGGACGTCGGGCAGCGACGCTTCCTTGAGCGAGCCTTTGATCGCCATTTAGCGCAGGTCCTCGATCACGCGGTCCCCGGCGGAGGGCCAGTCCCACACCATCTTCTCGCGGCTGCGTACGCCGCCGGCGCTCGACACGACGATGCCGCTGGTGCGGAGCCCCGTCGTGCGCCGCGGTGGGGGCGCTCCCTCGAGCACCTCACGTGCCAGACCGGCCGTCACGGGCGCGTCCTGCGCCGCCGCCGCCTCCACCACCCGCTGCACCACGCCGGTCAGGCTGCGCACCGAGTCGATGGGCCGGTCGGCGAGATAATCGAGCAGCGCCGGCTCCAGCGGCACGTGCTGCTGCGTCAGCAGGCGCTCGAGCACACTGCGGCGCAGGTCCTTGTCGGGCTCCGCGATTTCCGCCACCAGTCCACCCTCGAGCCGGGACACGATGCGCTCCTCAAGTCCATCGAGCGTGTTGGGATGCGCGGGGGCCGTGAACACGAGCTGGCGGTCGGCATCGAGAAACTGATTGAAGAGATTGAACAGCTCTTCCTGGGTGCGCTCCTTGCCGGCGAGCAGATGGATGTCGTCCAGGAGCAGTGCCGTCGCGCGGCGGTAGCGCGCGCGCCACCAGTCCACGCGGTTGCCGTCGATCGCGGCGATCAGCTCATCGACGAAGCCCTGCGTCGACAAACATGCCACGACCGCGTTTTTCTTCTTTGCCAGCTCGAGACCGACGGCATTGAGCAGGTGTGTCTTCCCCAGGCCGCTTTTGCCCACGATGACGAGCGGGTTGTATTTCTTGCCCGGCTTGGCGACGACGTCACGCACGGCCTTCAGCGCCACGTCGTTGGAGGGACCCGCGACGTAACTCTCGAACGGGAAGGCTGCCGACGGAGGCGGCGGCGGGGCCGCGCCGTCGCGTACCTTCGCGGCCGCCGCCTCGGCCGCGTCCATATGCTCGGGATCGCGAAACACCTTTGCGCCCGCGGCCTGCGGGTCGAGCACCGCGACTTCCGCTTCGAGCGCCTTGAGGCGCTCCACATCCTGCACGTACGCCGCGATGGCTTCGTCCACCGCCGCCGGCGTTTCCTGCTCGAGCAGCTTCTCGAGCCGTCCGGTGCGGTAGCCTTCGCCTTCCCAGCGCATCACGGCCTCCGTCACACGTGCGCGCCACGCTTCGACCGCTTTGCCGACCGTGACGGTGACGTCGGTGAGGAACTGGGAAAACTCATCCTGTGAAGCGGCGGCTGATGAAGCGGCGGCGGGTGAGGCGGCGGCAGATGAAGCGGCGGTCGGAATGCCAAGGACTTTGCTGGCAGCCTCCGCATTCATCGGCATGTCGTTGACCGCCTGGAAGGCAACCAGGCGATTGAGCGCGCCCATCAGCTCCCGCACGTTGGGATACTCGACTTTGGCGACGGTTTCCAGCACGCCGGGCTGGAACTTGCTTCCCCGCTCCTCCGCCTTGCGGCGCAGGATGGCGACGCGGGTTTCGTAATCGGGAACGCCCATGTCCACGACCAACCCACCAGAGAATCGGGAGATCAGGCGCTCGTCCAGATCGGCGATTTCGGCAGGAGGGCGATCGCTGGCGAGCACGATTTGATGCCCCGACTGCTGCAGCGCCTCGGTGAGGCGCAGCAGCTCGGCTTGCATCTCTTTGCGATTCGTGAGGAACTGCACGTCGTCCACCAGGAGAACGTCGACGTTCTGGAACCGGCGGCGGAACGCGTCTCCCTGCCCCGCGGCGATCTCCGCGTGGAACGCTTCGACGTATTCGTCGAGCGTCAGGTACTCGATGTTGAGCTGCGAAGCGATCGTTTTCGCCGCATGGCCGATGGCCATCAGCACGTGGGTCTTCCCCAGCCCCGAGCCACTATAAATGAAGAGCGGGTTGTAAGCCGAGCCCGGATTCTCCGCGACGGTGCGGCCGGCCGTGACGGCCAGACGGTTGGCGGACCCCACGACGAACGTCTCAAACGAGAATCGCGGATTGAGGGCGCTCGTCATGCCGCCGGGCTCCCCGTCGCGAGCTTTTTGAGGACTAACTCCGAGACTGCTTTCAATGTCTCGAACACGCCTTTGCCGTGCAGCGCGTCGGCCGGGAAGCTCGGGACGCTGCGGAAGTTGAGCGCGTCGTCCAGCTCGGCATGGGTGAGGATCAGCTCCGGCGGCAGGTCCTGCTTGTTGTACTGCATGATGAGCGGCATCGTGCGCACATCGACGCCGTGCTCGAGCAGGTTGCTTTGGAGGTTCTGCAGACTCTCGATGTTCTCATCGAGCTGCCGGGCCTGGCTGTCGCCCACGAACACCACGCCATCCGCACCCTGCAACACGAGCCGTCGCGTCGCGTTGTAGTAGACCTGGCCCGGCACGGTGTAGAGCTGGAACCGGGTGGAGAAGCCCGAGATCTGGCCCAGGTCGATCGGCAGGAAATCGAAGAAGAGGGTGCGATCGGTTTGCGTCGCGAGCGACACCATCCGGCCGCGCCGCGTTTCCGGGACCCGTCCATAGATGTAATGGAGATTCGTCGTCTTCCCGGACCGTCCCGGTCCGTAGTAGACGATTTTGCACGTGATCTCGCGGCTCGTGAAGTTGACCAGGGACACGGCCTATCTCCCAAACAGCGTGTTGAGGCTGTCCGTCAGCTCGCGCTCGAAGTCTGCGGCCAACACCTGTTTCGGTACCGCGCCCTTGGGGGTCGCCGCTTTCAAGTCCGCCGCAAGTTGCTCATAGAATAACTGAACCAAGCCGAGCGATGAAACATCGAGATCGTAGACGGCGAGGACCACCAGCGTCCCGCGATCCGTCACGAACGTCGCGAGAAAGAAGCCGGTCTTGGGGCCCTGGTGACTGAGTGCCGCGAACGGCTGCTGCCGCAGCTGGCGCGCCAGCTCGCCGGTCGACGCGACGATCGCGGCGGCGAGCGCCGACGCCGACATGACATCCACGGCGCGCGAGAACCCGGACTGCGCCAGGACCTGGCCGGCCGGCGTGAGCACCAGGACCAGCCGCACCGATGCTTCGCGCACGAAGTCGGTCAGGGGCTGGAGCGTCCAGCTCTCGACGGCGCGGGTTTGGGGACTCATATCGCGGCCTCCGCGGCGCGCAGCAACTCGAGCCGGACGAGACCGATATTCACGTCCGGTTCCGCGACCGCCACGACGAGAATGCCGCCGGTGGCGTCGCCGGGCACCACCAGTATCGCCCCCTGCTCCGCCTGAAGATGCCAGAAGACGCTCGTTCCCGTGCCTGCCGCCTCCATCGCCCGGCGCAACCGGCCGGCGAGGCTCGCCGCCAACGCGGCCACCGCGCCGCCCTTGATGCCCTCCATGAGCTGCTCGGCGACCACAAGCCCGTCCTCCGCGGAGACGAGCATCGCCCCGCGCACGCCGCGCACGCGCGTGATGAGATCGAGCGCCTTACTCACTGTTTCTCCAGCCAGCGGCGCGCCATCGCCGTCGCGCGCTGCGCCAGGATCGCCAACCGGCCGAGCGGCATACCGCGCTCGCGCACGACGAGCAGCAGCGCCTGCGGCGTCGGATGCGCGAGGTGGACGTTGCCGTGCTGCCCTTCTGCCGACAGCCCCATCCACGCGCCGAGGCCGAGCAGTTTCGCGGTCCGCGCCGCCTCCTGCGACACGCCGGCGAGGTAGGCGGCGACGGTGTCGGTGACATCTGCCCCGGCCCCATTCTTCAACGCTCCACCGAGCACCCGTCCAGCGCCGTCGATGAGCAACAACCCTTCATGGGCACCTTCGAGTCCCGCGAACACGCGAGCCTCATCAAAGGCGGCGGTCGTGGCGGTCGCCGACGGCGCTGAGGCCAGCGCCGGAGCTGATTCGGCGGTCGCGGCGGTCGGTGCCGGGGGAGCCGTGCCCTTCCGCATCATCGCGATCGCCTGATCGATGCTCGGATCGTCGGGCTCGACTTTCCGCGCCTGTTCGAGATGTGCCTCTGCCTGCGCCAGGTCGCCCACTTTGAAATAGAGGAAGGCGAGTCCCTTCAGGGCGCCCGTATGGTGCGGTGCGATCCGCACGGCCATGTCCCATTCGTCGAATGCGCGCTCGTAGTCGTGCTTGTCGGTCAGGATGCGCGCATACAGGTCGTGGGCATCGGCGAGATGCGGATGCCGTTCGAGCCCGTTCGTCGCGACGCGCATGGCCGCATCGAGCTGGCCCTTGCGGCGCAACGCTTCGCCGAGCCGCAGGAACACGAGGCTCTGCGGATCCTGCGCGAGCTGCGCGGAGAGCGCGCGGATGTCGTCAGCCATTGCTGAACACCCGGGCGGCCTCGCGCGCGCGTTGCACGTCCGCCCGCTGCGCCTCTTCCTCGGGGCTGCGCGCGAGGCGCTCCCAGTCGTCCCAGCTGGCGACCGCTTCAGCGAACCGGCCCATCGCGACGAGCGCAAAGCCCAGCTGGCGATGCGCCGCGGCGAGGTTGGGATCGAGCCGCAGCGCGCGCCGCAACTCCTCGGCGGCGGCCGAGGCGTTCCCCTGCGCGAGGTGAATGCGTCCGAGCAAGAGGTGAATGATCGGGTCGTGCGGCTGCATGCTGCCCGCCTGCTCGGCTGCGGCGCGAGCGGCATCGAGATCCTTGGCCTGGAGCGCCCGTTCGGCCTTCGCGACCATCTCGGGCAGGTCACCCGCAGCACTGGGGCGGCCACGCTTTGCCGTCCCGGGATCCATGAGCACGATCACGCCCGCACTCTCGAGACCGAACAACGTCTTGGCCACCTCGAAGTCCGAACGTCCGAGCTCCGTCGCCAGCCCACGGATGGATCGCTGGCCGTCGATGAGCGCCAGGACTTCCCATTCCGGCGGCAGGAGGTCGAGCTCACCGCCGCCTCCTTCGGGTGGCGGCGCGAGCGACGGCACGACGCCGACGTGAGGGATCCGGTTTTCGATGCGCGACCACTCATCGATGCGGCGCGCGCCTTCCATCAAGAGCGCCTCCACGGGGATCCGGACGGTCACCTCGGTCGGGACTTTGCTCTCGGTTTCTTCGGTGAACGAGAAGTAGCCTTCGTTCCAACTCATGACCTCGAAGACGACTTCCTCGATCTGGAAGCGGATCTGGCGCTCGACCTCGCGCTGCGTGATCACGCCGAGCGACACGAGGATCTCGCCGAGCCGGCGCTTGTCCCCCTGCCGCGTCTGCATGTCGCGCGCGCGCTCGAGATCGGCTTCCGTAATCTTGCCGGTGCGCAGCAGCAGTGCCCCGAGCGGATGGGGATTGCTGCGGATCTCGGCGGATACGACGACGCCGTTGTCGAAGTAAATCTTGCCTTCGTTGTGCCGCAGCTCCGAGGTGACGCGCAGCGCGCCCGTCTTCCGGCTCAAGTCGAGGAGCTGGAAGACGTCGTGGATGCCAAGCTCGCGTAGCGGTCCCTCGATCGGCATGGGTTAGGCCGCATCCGACGTGGAGAAGATGTGCTGCAGATCGACCGCCGTGCGCGCGTGCATGCGCGCGCGCTGCGCGAAGGGCCCGCCGGGATCGATGCGCGTCACCCGTTCCCACGCGTCCACCGCCTCACTGTAGCGCTGCAGCCGTGCCATGGTCGCGCCCAGGTAGAACAGGGCGCCGGTGTGCTGGGGATCGAATTTGAGCGCGCGCCGGAACGCCTCCAGCGCTTCGGCGTCGCGCTTGTCGTCCAGCAGCGCGCGGCCGAGCAGCAGGAGGGCGTCCATGTCGTACGGATCCTGTTCCAGCATGTCGGCGAGCCGCACGACGGCGGCGCGCACACTGCCGGAGCGCCGCAGCAGGTCGGCGAGCGCGAGTGATGCCTCGTGGAACGTGGGCAACGCCTCGAGCGCCGCCTCATACGCGCGCTGCGCGTCCGCCCACTCTTCGTCTTGCTCGTGCAGGCGTCCAAGGTCGAGCCAGACCTGCACGAAGCCTCCGTCGAGGTCGAGTGCCGACCGATAGGCCATGCGCGCGCCCTGCCGGTCCCCGACTTTGAGTGCAATGTCGCCTTGCAGCTTGTGGAGATCGGCGCGTGCCGGCGCCCGGGTCTGGGCCTGCCGCAGCGCCGTCAGCGATCCCGCCGCATCGCCCGTCGCCGCGCGCGCTTTCGCCGTCGCGACCAGGATCTCGACGTCTTCGGGCGCCTTGGCGACCAGCGCCTCGGCGAGGGGCAATGCTTCCGCCGAGCGGTGTATCGCGAGCAGGCTCTTCACTTCGCCAAGCGCGGCCGCGGAATTTGCCGCATCGAGCGTCCGCGCCTCGCGATAGCGCTCGAGCGCCTCGCCGTGCAGGCCGCGGCGCGCATAGATGTCGCCCAGGAGCGCGGCCGCCAGGCCGGGGTCGGCACCGCGCTGCACCGCCCGCGTGGCTTCTGCGACCGCAAGGTCCATCATCCCCTTGCTCTCGTAGTCGCGCGCCAGGGCGAGCGGATCCTCGACTTTTTTGGCGAGGCCCGCCGTGGGCTGAGGCGCGGCGGGGGGCTCCAGCTCCTGGAAGATGTTGTCGAGCAGGCGTTGATCGAACGCAAACTCGCCGCCGAGGCTTTCGGCGGCGACGTCAGCCGAAATCTCGGGCACGATGCCGATCGACACGGTCTCGTACTGCAAGTCGATCGCGAGCGCGAACTTCTGCGACACGTAGTAGGGATCGAGCTCGAGCGCGCGTTTCGTGGCCCGCAGCGCGCCGTCGTAGTCGCCCAGGTTCGAGAGCGTGAAGCTCAGGTTGTAGTGGGCGCCGGCGTTCTGCGGGTCCGCTTCGACGGCGCGCACGAACGCATTGCGCGCATCGGGAAAGCGTTTCAGCTCGACCAGTACCAGCCCGACGCCGTTCCAGGCCGGCGCCGACGTGGGCTGGCCGGCCAGCACCTGACGATAGGCTTCGAGCGCGAGCTGGAAGCGACGCAGATGGGTCAACAGCAGCGCGAGGTTGAGCCGCGCGCCCACGAACTGCGACGAGAGCTGCAGCGCCTTCCGAAACCCGTCGATCGCATCCTCGGCGTCGGCCTGATGCGCGAGCACGACGCCGACGTTGTTCCACGCGAGCGCGTAGCGCGGATCAACCTCGGTCGCCTGGCGATATGAGGCCAGCGCGTCCGCGGTGCGGCCCGCCTGGTGCAACACGACGCCCCGCTCGTTCCACAGCTTGGGGGAATCGGGGACCTCGTGGATGAGCGACTCGTACAGCTCGAGCGCGTCCGGGAAGTCGTGTTTGAGAAGATGGACTTCCGCCATCGCCTGGCGCACGAGCCGCCGGTCTTCGCCGCGCTCGATCGCGAGACGATACTCGCGCAGCGCCTCCGCGTAGTAGCCCTTTTGCCGGAACGCGAGCCCGAGATTGTAATGCGCGAGCTCGCTGCCTTCCGCCACTTCGGGCGCCGGCTGCTCGCGCAGCCGGTGCTCGGCTGACTGGCGCTCCGCGCGGTAGCGCTCCAGCGACAGGTTGGTCTGTGCGCGCGCGAGCGGCGGATTCAGCTGGATCGCCCGCTTGGAGGCGGCGCGCGCGTCCTGGTGACGGCCCATGTCCCCCAGCACGAACGCCATCAGATAGTGCGCGTTGGCGTTGTCCGGATTGAGCGTTACCGCCCGCTCCAGCGCGGTCAGCGCCGGCTCGTTCAGGCCGCGATTGTAGTAGACCTCGCCCAGGTAAAAATGGACGACGCTGGAATCGGGCTCCTCCTCGACGGCGCGCAGGAACCAGTCGGTGGCCAGCTCGAGCCGCCCCCGGCTCTTCTCCGCAAGGCCGAGCTGGATCATCGCCGCCACATCCTTGGATCTGTGGGCGAGCAGCTCCTCGAATTCCGCGACCGCTTCGTCGAAGGCGCCGAGGATCGCGTACGTGCGGCCCAGCTCCCAGCGGGCGTCACGCTCGTCGGGCGCCTGGCGCAGCCGCTCCTGCAGCTCGGCCACGCGCCGGTCGTAAAAGCCGGTGTTGTGGTAGGCGATTTCGAGGTTGCGCTGCGCCACCTGCATCTTGGGGTCGAGCTCGAGCGCGCGCGTGAACTGCTCGATGGCCTCGGGGACGAGGCCCTTCTGATAGTAGAGGACGCCGAGATTGTTGTGCGCTCCCGCGTCCGACGGATCGATCCGGCGGGCGAAAGAGCGAAGGACGGCGAGATCGCGCTCTGAGACCGCCGGGGACGTCACGGATTATGTCAGGCGAATGGCGTCGAAGATCGCTTTGAGAGACGCCAGATCAGGCAGGAGCAGGAAGTGGCCGCGCAGCCCGTCCTGCGCATCGATGCTGAACTCCGTCTCGACGCAGAACACAAAATCCCGGTCGTGCCCGAAGTTCAGGTACGTCGTCGTGAGCACGGCGGCCGAGAGATCTACTACGAGGCTGGGAACCGAGGGCAGCAGCAGCATGCCCATGAACTCCGACAGCGCGTTCATGTAGGCGCCCGACAGGATGTTGCCGGCCTCCTTGATGCACGATTGCTCGATGGTTTCGAACGCCTGGGTCGTCCCGAGCGGGCGCTTGAGCAGCATGTCGCACAGCTGCCGGCCGACGGGCTCGGGGAACATCAGCAGGGTGCGGCCGGTGAGATCGCCGAGCATGTGCATGAGGACGGCGGCGACGACCTCCTGCGGGTCGCCGATCAATCCCGGCACCTCTTCCAGCCGCGCGATGTTGATCTCGGGCACCGAGATCATGATGCGCCGGTGCGTGAGTTGCGATAACGCGGTGGCGGCGTGACCCGCCCCGATGTTCGCAACCTCTTTCAGCGCGTCGAGCTGCAGCGCCTTCAAATCACGGACGTCTTCCACGCACCCTCCTTGAATCGACACCCTGAAGGGTGCGCCCATACAGCACTGTCCTTAAGGACAGTGTCCTGCCGGGCACACGCTTCAGCGTGTAGCTCATACTAATCCCGCTGAATCGAGGATCAGTGCGGGCACGCCATCGCCCATAATGGTGGCGCCGCTGAACACCGGCAGCGTGCCCTGCGGCGCATCGAATCCCTTCACGACGATCTCCTGCTGGCTCAGCATTCCGTCCACCACAATCCCGGCGCGCCGCTCTCCCATTTCCAGAACAATCACGGGGCGGCGCGGAGGCGGCGCCGGGGCGCCGCCATTCGTTCCGAGGAGTTTTCTGAGGTCCACGAGCGGCACGACCCGGTCGCGCAACACAATCGCATCGCGGCCTTCCATCGTCGTCAACGGCACCGTGCCGAACTCGACGGTCTCGGCGACGTACGTGAGGGGCAGCGCGTAGCGCTCCTGCCCGACGGCGGCGATCAGCGCGCGCACGATCGCCAGGGTCACCGGCAGCCGCAGCACGAACGCGGTGCCCTTCCCCGGCTCGGTGCGGATCTCGATCGAGCCGCCGAGCGCGCGAATGCGCGTCATGGCGACGTCGATGCCGACGCCCCGGCCCGACACGCTCGTCACCGACTCCGCCGTCGTGAACCCGGGCCGCGCCAGCACGCGCAGCAGCTGATCGTCCGAGAGCGACTCGACGTGTGGGCCGACGACGCCTTCGCGCTTCGCCTTCTCGAGGATTTTCGTGCGATCGATCCCGCGGCCATCGTCCGAGATGCTGATCGCGACGCTGGAACGCTCGCGCACCGCCGCCAGGACGATCTCACCTTCCGGGTCCTTCTTGTGGCGCTTGCGCTCGGCGGGGGGCTCGATGCCGTGATCGACCGCGTTGCGCAGCAGATGCACGAGGGGATCGCCGAGCGCGTCGAGGATTTCGCGATCGAGCTCGATTTCTTTCCCCTCGACCCGGAAGGACACTTGCTTGTCGAGCTGCCGCGCGACGTCGCGCACCAGGCGCGGGAAGCGGTCGAAGACCTGCCACACCGGCGTCATCCGCGCCAGGATGATTTCGTTCTGCAGATCGGCGGAAAGGCGCGAGATCTGGATCGCGACCTCGTCGATCTCCGGATCCTGTCCCACCCAGCGCGCGGCGACGTCGTTCAACCGGCCGCGCTCGGTCACGAGCTCGCCGATCAGATCCATGAGCGTGTCGAGCCGCCGCAGGTCGACGCGGATGTGGCGGGTGCGTCCCCCCCCCGCACTTTCGGCGGGACTGACCTGGCTCTCATCCGTGCCGCCGCCGAACGTCACGCCCTCGACGTCGCCCACCGATCGGACGGCGGCCTCGATGTCGGCGGCCGGACGGGCGGTCTCGAGCTCGCACACGAACCGGCCGTCGAAATCATCCGACTCGAACGCCGCGGCCGCGGGCTGCACGCGGTGCACCGTGCCCAGCGTCTGCAGCTTGCGAACGACGAGCATCGCGCGGCCGCCTTTCAGCGGCGCCTCGGGCCTTATCACGATCTCGATGAGGCGGGTGGATCCGCTAGACGCCGCAGGCGCCGCAGGTAAACTGGGGGATTCAGGCGAGCCAGGCGGCTCCGACTCCTTGAAGTGCCGCGCGAGACCGCTGGGTTGCGGGGCGGGTTTCGCCTGCAGCGCCGCTCGATCGATTTCGGCGAGCACCGCGAGGTCGGCTTCGCGCTCGCGCCCCGCCACGGCGAGCCCGACCGCTTTCTCGAGCGCGTCGGTGGCGCGAAACAGCATCTGAATGATTTCGTCGGCTGGCGCCCGGCCGCTGCGGCGCAGATGGTCGAGCAGATTCTCCATGCGGTGCGAGAGATCAGCGACGCGGCCGTACCCCATCGTCGCGGCCATGCCCTTGATCGTGTGGACCGCCCGGAACAGGCCGCCGACCGGCTCGGGCGAAGCGGGATTCCGCTCCCACTCGAGCAGCAGCTGATTGCAGGCGCTCAAGTGCTCCCGGCTCTCGGCCAGGAACAGCTCGGCGTACTGGGAGAGGTCCATGGGGCTAGGGGTTAGGGGCTAGCCCAGCACTCGTTGAACGGCTTCGAGAACGCGGGAAGGTTGAAACGGCTTCACTACGAAGTCTTTCGCGCCCGCCTGGATGGCTTCCACGACCAGCGCCTGCTGGCCCATGGCACTGCACATCAGGATCTTGGCATCGGGGTCTTGCTTGACGATCTCGCGAACGGCGTCGATGCCTCCCATGTCGGGCATCACGATATCCATGGTGACCAGGTCCGGCTTGAGCTGCCGATACTTCTCGACGGCCTGCGTGCCGGTCTCCGCCTCGCCGACGACCTCGAATCCGGCCTGCGCCAGGATGTCGGTGATCATCGTGCGCATGAAGATGGCGTCGTCACAGACGAGAACCGTGTGGCTCACTGCTCGCTCCTTACGAAGGCAGAATCGGACCCAACAGCGCCGCGACGTCCAGAACGATGAACAACTCACCATTACGCCGGCCGACCGCCCGCACCAAGGTCGGATCGACGCCGGGGAGACCCTTACGATCTTCCAGCCTGGTCTCGCCGCCCGCCAGCATATCCATCACCTCGTCCACCGTAAAGCCGATCAGCTTCTTGCTCGTCCCCCCGCCTTCGTTGCCCGCATCCTCACCCTTGCCCAATTCGAGGATGATGGTCGAGCCCGCGGGGCCTGATTCTGGGGATGGGAGTGGAGAGGGAGGCGGGAGGCCCAGCGCACGCCACCCTTCTACGACCGTCACCAGCGTGCCGCGGACATTCACGAGCCCCGCCACGACCGGGGGCGCGCCCGGGATACGCGTCGTTGGGAGGCGCGGGAGAATCTCCCGCACTTGGTCCACGTCGGCCGCGCACGCCAAGGTTCCCACGCGGAACACGAGCAGTCGGGCGGAGACGAGGCTTCCTTCAGTCATCGGATGCGAAGAAGCCAAGATACTGCAAGGGGTTGCGCTGGGCAAGCAAATTTGCGTCGCCCGCCGCTTCGGCGAGCGCGGGACGCAAGTCGTCGGGCCATTCTGACGTCAGCGCCAGGGTGACACCGGTCACGGGATGTGTGAATGACAGCGCGGCGGCGTGCAACAGCTGGCGCGGCGCCAGGGTCTCGAGGCGCTCCGCTTCGCGGCGCGCCGATGGGGTCACGCGCCGGCTGCCGCCAAACGTGTACTCGCGGTCGCCGACGATCGGGCAGCCGATGTGCGCGAGGTGCACGCGGATCTGGTGGGTGCGGCCGGTGCCCAACCGCACGCGCAGCAGGTCGGCGTGGGCGAAGCGCGCGACGCGGGCGGCGTGCGTCGTGGCGTGACGGCCGCCTTCCGCGACCGTCATACGCTTGCGCTCTTTGGGATGCCGGGCGATGGGCGCTTCGATGTCCACCGGACTCTTGCGCAGATGGCCCCACACGAGCGCCGCGTACACGCGCTTGACGGCGCGCCGCTCGATCGCGCCCGCGAGTCGCCGGTGTGCGAGGTCGCTCTTCGCGACCACCAGCAAGCCGGACGTGTCGCGATCCAACCGGTGCACGATGCCGGGTCGGCCTTCCGTCGATCCGCTCGAGAGTTCGGTCCCGCGGCCCACCAACACGTTCACCAGCGTGTCGTTCCAGTGGCCGGGACCGGGATGGACGACCAGGCCCGCCGGCTTGTCGAGCACCGCGAGATGCTCGTCCTCGTAGACGAAATTCAAAGAGGCGTGGTGAGGCGTGTACGTGCGTGGGGGGGCTTCGTCGGGCAACTTCGGCGAGGAATTTGTCTAGACGTTCAGACTGCACAACCACACAAAACGTGAGGATCAAGGCTCGGCCGCCCGCGCCTCCTTCGCCCGTTGCTGCGCGCGGCCTTCCTGCCACAGCGAGAGTCCGAGTGCGATCGCGCCGATCGTGATGGCCGAATCGGCGACGTTGAACGTCGGCCAGCGCCACGCGCCGATGCCGACGTCGACGAAGTCGACGACGCCCTGCGCGCTGCGAATCCGGTCGATCAGGTTGCCGACGGCGCCGCCGCAGACCAGCGCCAACGCGATCAGCCGGAACCGGTCACCGGGCCGCGTCCCGCGCACCAGCGAGGCGAGCACGAACAGCGCCACGATCGCGAGACCGAGAAAGATCCAGCGGGAGTTTTCGCCGACGTGCAAGCCGAACGCCGCGCCTTCGTTGTACACGAGACGGAACTGCACCACGTCGTCGATGACCCGGAGCGGCAAACGCCGCGCCAGGAACGACTCCGCGATCAGTTTGGTGACGAAATCGGAAACAACGACCGCGGTCGCCGTTCCCCAGAACAGCCGGCGCTCAGCGGCGCTTACCATCTTCCTCTTTGGCCTTGCACTTGATGCACAGCCGGGCATGCGGGAGCGCATCGAGACGGTCAAACCCGATGGCCTCGCCGCATTGCTCGCAACGGCCGAAGCGCTCGGGCGCGCTGTACAGCCGCCGCAGCGCCTCGTTCACGTGCCAGAGGTAGCGGCCTTCCTGCGACGCGAACAGGAACTGCTTTTCGCGCTCCATCGCGTCGGTGCCCTGATCGGCCATGTGGAAGGAGTAGCTCGAGAGATCGCCGTCCGACGCCTGGAGACTCGAGTTGAACGACTCGCCGTAATGGCCCAGCTCTTTGATGACGCGGGCGCGCTCCTCGAGCAGTCGCTTCTCGAGATGCGTCAGCTGCTTTTTATTGAGGCCACTCTTGCTGAGGCCACCACTCTTGGCCTTCACCTTCGTGGACTTCGTCGGCATTATCGGGTTCCGCCCTTTCTTCCGTCGTGACGCCGGAGCGCAATCGTAACCCGGCGCCCCTCGATGTCTACTTCCCGCTGCAAGTCGGGTTCGTCGAGCACCGCGCCAGCGCCGCCCAACACCATACGGCGCGCGAGTGTTTCACCTTCGACGAACCCCGAAAACGCGCGCGTCGCGGCCACCACGTCCTCGGCGCCGGCGACACTCAACTCGATGCGCGTCGTGTATTCGTATCCCGCCTCCTTGCGGAGACGCTGCACGCGATTCACCACCTCGCGCGCCAATCCTTCCTGCACCAGGTCGTCGCTC
Source organism: Gemmatimonadota bacterium (assembly GCA_003221075.1). GTDB lineage: Bacteria > Gemmatimonadota > Gemmatimonadetes > Gemmatimonadales > GWC2-71-9 > 20CM-2-65-7. The sequence continues at coordinate 195 of QHUF01000234.1, read as the reverse complement.
AACGCCGGATCCAACGCGACGACGTACGGTCCATCGGCCTGGACGAGCCACTCGCTCGCGACCTCGCGCGTCACGGTCACGTCGTCGGGCTGGTACTCAAACTCGCCGTGCCGCACCGTCCCGCCCTGCTCCAGCGTCTGCAGCTCCGCCCCGCTCAACTCGGCGACGGCGGCGGCGGCCCGCGGTGTGTCCTTG
>QHUF01000233.1 GCA_003221075.1 Gemmatimonadota bacterium | reverse complement strand
ACCGGCTTGTCCCAGTCGATCTTCCCCTCGTCGACCAGCAAGCCCATTGCCATCACGGTAAAGAGTTTGGTGTTCGATGCGATCGGCACCACCGTCGTCGGCGTAAACGGCAGCTTGTTCCCGTAGTCCCGATAGCCGTAGCCGCGCGCGAACACGAGCTTGTTCTTCACCACCACGCCGACGCCGATACCCGGCACGTTCCAATCGCGCAGCACCTGATTCATGTAGGCGTCGAATCCCGCGAGCTTCGCAGCCGTGGCACTGGAATCCTGCGCCCGGGCCGGCGCGCAGACGGCCGCGCAGAGAATCAGAGCAGCAACTGAGCGCATATGCATCACCTCAGTCTCGGGTTAATAGGCGTCGCTCCGGCTATGGCCGGCGCACTCTCACCGGCGGCGCTGGCTCGGCCAGCAACTTCACTGGAGTTGCCTCGAGGAGCCGCAACGCTTCCTGCACCGCCCGCTCGAGCTGCGGGTCGCGTCCCTGGGAAACGAGCGCGGGGGTTTGTTGCACCACGATGTCGGGCGTGATCCCGACATTCTCGACGTCCCAGTGGCCCTCGGTGTTGAAGAACCCGCCGCGTGGCGCGGTGATGTATCCGCCATCGATCAGACCGGGCACGTCCCAGATGCCGACGAGCCCACCCCATGTCCGCGTGCCGACCAGCGGTCCGAGCTTCATCTCGTGGAACAGATACGGCAACATGTCGCCGCCCGAGCCGGCATACTCATTGATCAGCATGACTTTGGGGCCGAAGATCCCCGTGAGCGGCTCGGTCCACGGCCGGCGTTCGCCGACCGGGTTGTTGAAGTAACCGCGCAAGTGTCTTGCGAGAATGTCGACGAAATAATCGGCGATGTAGCCGCCCCCGTTGAACCGCTCATCCAGAATCACACCCTGGCGGTCCTGCTGCGCGAAATAGTAGCGATTGAAGTACTCGTAGCCCTGATCGGCGGTGTTGGGCAACCACACGTACGCGAGCTTGCCCTTCGACAGCGAATCGACGAGTCGGCGGTTGTCCTCGACCCACGCGCGCGTGCGGAGATCGTCCTCGTCGCTCACCGGCACGACGGTGACCGTCCACGAACCGTCGAGTGTGGGCTTGTCGTTGAGGCGCAGCACGGTCTGGCGATTCGCCGTCCCTTCGAGGACTTCGTCGGGACTCATCGGCGGCCTGAGGTCGGCGCCATTCACCGCGAGGAGATAGTCGCCGGTGCGGGCCTTCACCCCGGGTGCCGAGAGCGGCGCGCGCAGATTCGGATTCCAGTTCTCGCCTGAGAAGATACGCTTCACGCGATAGCGGCCGTTCTCGACGGCGAAATCGACGCCGAGCATTCCAACTTTCACCGTGTCGATCGCCGGCGTGTCACCGCCAAAGGTGAAGGTGTGACCGAGCGACAGCTCGCCGCCCAGCAGGTCGAGCAGATAGGTGAGATCGGAGCGGTGGCCGAGGCTCGCGAGCCACGGCTCGTACATCGTCCAGACCTTGTCCCAATCGGCGCCGTGATGATTGGGGACGTACAGATAGTCCCGTTCGAAGCGCCACGCTTCCCGGTAGATCTGGCGCCACTCGGCGCGGGGATCGAGCCGCATCTGCAGATCCACCGTGATCTTCCCATCGCCCGCCTTGGGCGCCGCGTCGGTGCCGACGATCATCCACGACTCACCGGACTGGTACAACAGCTTCTTGCCGTCGCGCGACAGGCTGAACCGCATCACCGGCGACGCAAAGCTCTCGGCCTTGCGCTTCTTGAGATCGTAGCGATGCAATGTGACGCCGGGCTGATTCTCGATCGCCTCGGTGACGAAGACGACACCCTCGCTGCCCGCCGCGAGTGACGTGTAGGGCCGCACGGGCATGCCGAGGGCGAGGATGCGCTGGCTCAGCCCTGCGCGGTCGATCCGGACGCTCACGGCACTGGCACCTTTGGCGGACTTCGCTTTGGTCGAATCGACGGCGGCCGTCGTGTCGCGCGCCTCCTCGTCGCTCTCCGGCAGGAGCGGCGACGGCGTGTCGGCCGCGAGCACCATCAGATAGGCGCCGCGGCGCGTGCGGCGGTCGTACGAGCTGAGATCGAGCCAGCCGCTCGAGAGACCAAAGTCGGTGCTCGCCAGGAAATAGAGGTATTTGCCGCCCGCATCCCAGGCCGGACTCACTGCATCCGAGAGGCCATCCGTGAGCTGATAGGGTTTCTTCTCCACCATGGAGTAAGCCATCAGCACGTGGAACTGGCTGGCAAGCCGCTTGGAGTAGGCGAGCCATTTCGAGTCGGGCGACCACGCCGGTTCGAAGGTGCGGTCCGGGTGTGCGTAGGTGTCGGTGTCGAGCCGCGTCACCTTTCCCGTCGCGACCTCGACCAGCAGCATGTTCAGCCCTTCGTCCGTGACGGCGATGTACTTCCCGTCGGGCGACCAGTCGGCGGTATGGTAGAACGTCGGCTGGTCGAACTTGATCTCGCGTGGCGCGCTGAGGCCATCCTGCGTCCCGATCATGAGGCGATACTCGCCACTCGCGTCGGAAAACCAGGCGACCTGCTTTCCATCGGGAGACCAGACCGGCGTGCGCTCCGCAGTCCCCGAGCTTCTCGTCAAATTGCGCGCATCGCCCTTCTCGGCGGGTACGGAGAAGACTTCACCGCGCGCGGAGAACAGCGCGCGGGCCCCACTCGGCGACAGCGACGCCGACTCGATCCATTTCGACGCGTCCACCCAGCGCGGCTCGGCCCACGGCAAGTCCCCGCGGCACGTGATCGCGAGCTGCGTGTCCTTCCCGCTGGCTGGTTCGAGCAGATGGAGGTAGCCGGCCTCTTCATAGACGATGACGCCGCCTCCCGCGTCGAGCGTCTTGACGTCGTAGTCCTTGTAATGCGTAAGCTGCGTGAGCTGTCGGGACGCGACGTCGTATTTCCAGATGTTCGCGTCCCAGTCGCGGTCGGAGATGAAGTAAATCGCGTCACCCATCCATACCGGCCAGGTGTCGAGCGTGCCTTGTGACGGCAGCGTATCCACTGCCTGCGAGGCCACGGTATAGATGGTGACCGGATGCGTCTGTCCGCCGCGGTAGTTGCGCCACTCGACGTCCCAGCGCGAGACCTTCTCGTAAGCCAGCCGCTGCCCGTCGGGGGAAAACGAGCCGCGCAGCGCGTCAGGGATTGCCAGGCGCTCGGGCACGCCCCCTGTCGCGGCGATCGTCCAAAGCTGTTGGACCCCCACGGACGGTGCGCTGATGCGGGCGGAGCTGAACAAAATCCGTTTCGCGTCTGGCGACCAACCTCGCGCGATGTCCGGCCCCGGATGCCACGTCAAACGCCGCGCCTCACCGCCCGCAGCATCGATCACGTAGACGTCGGTGTTGCCGCCGTACTGCATGCTGAAGGCGATCTGCTTGCCGTCGGGGGAAAAATGGGGATTGGATTCCGTACCGGGGAAGCTCGTCAGACGCTTCGCGTCGCCACCGTCGCGGCCCGCCACCCAGATGTCGCCGGCGTACGCGAACGCGATCTGCGTATTGCTCACCGTCGGTTGCCGGAGCAGGCGCGTGCCCTGTGCGAACGCGAGGATGGGGCAACACAGCAAACCAAGGACGGTGGAGGTATACCGCATTGTATACACCAGGGTGAAGTTGCCACTATGCTAGCCCCCGACCCGTGCGGCGGCTAGGAGCATGCAACGACTCGTCCTAGGTGGCCAGTCCTAGCTGGCGGCTCAGCATTTCGAGGTCGAAGCCTTCCTTGCGGACTCGCAGGTCGTAGTAGAAGACAGTGAAGACGCAGGAAATCACCGGATAGATGAGCAACGACACACACGCGCCGAGCACCGCCAGGACCATGTCCAATCCGCCCATGACCCCTCCCAGGATGCCACCCAGCACTCCGGCACCGACGTACACGACCAGGATCAGACCGATCGACACGACCCCGAGCCCCAGCGCCTTCCACCTGAAGCCCTTGGTCAACTCCCAGGAGCGCCGCAGTGCCTCGCTGGACGAGCCCGACTCCAGCGCGGCCGCTTCCGCCGCGACGGAGTAGCCGCACGCCACGACGATGCCGGGGATGACGAGCGCCAAAGTGGCCAGGAACGTCAGGATCCCACTCATGATGTTCGCGCCGAGGATCGCTCCGAATCTGCTGCCCGCGAAGCCCATCGCGTCGCCGAACAGGGGCGACCGCCCGAGGTAGGCCTCCGACACGACGCGCACCGTCGCACCGGTCACGAGCACGCTCCCCACGAGTGTCAGCAACCGGTCCAGCAGGCTCAAGCCGGAATTCAGCGACGCGCCGCCCGTGAGATCGATGTAGACATCCATTGCCGTCGGGATGCCCTCGCATACGACGGCGATGCTCAGCACCAGCCCGAAGTGGCGCCGCAGCAGGACGAGCGCGCCGTCCAGGAGCTCGCCGAAGGAGAGGGGACGTAGCTGATATGTCGCCATGAGAGCCTCAGGGTGAGGGGGCGGGCGTGAAGGTGAGCGCGAAAAGGACGAGGCTCGCCACCAGCAGCCAGATTCGCGATTTGGGAAGCGGACGGTAGGCGTCCAGCACGGGGGGATGGGCAAACTGACCGCGAGAAAGCAGGAGCACGACGAACGCCCAGACGAACCAGCTCCGCGAGAGGAATCCGAGCAGGATGACGACCACGAAAAAGAGCCGGGCGAGCTGCCGTTGGGCACGCGGCAAGGCGGCGTAGAGAATGTGCCCACCGTCGAGCTGGGCGATGGGCAGCAGGTTGAGCATCGTGACGAGCATCCCCATCCATCCCGCGAACGCCATGGGGCTCAGCAATACCGGGCCGGTTTGGTGCGTGAAGTGCCGGATCAGCAACGTCACCACCGAGTCGCCGAGCGCCCATATCCCCCAGCCGATCGACACTTGCATCCCCGGCGCAACGGGATCCGATAGTCCGTGGCTGTGAGCCAATCCGATCCAGAGCATGGGGAGCGCGACGACGAAGCCGGCGATCGGTCCTGCCGCGCCGATGTCGAGGAGCTGTCGGCGGTCGTTGAGAATCGAACGGAGTCGAATGAACGCGCCGAACGTTCCGATCCCGATCGGCGGCGGCGGTCCCGGCAGGAAGTGCGGCGGCGACACATTCACCTGGTAGTATCGCGCGGTCAGATAGTGACCCAGCTCGTGACAGAGAAGAATGGCGAGGAGTGAGATCGAGAACGTGAGTCCGCTCGTCCATCCACGCAGGAAGGCGAAGTCCCAGGCCGCCGGGTTGTAGAGCACGCCCAGAACAGGGGGGAGACCGCCCGCGATCAGGGCACCGGCCAGCGTGGTCAGGAACAGGGTCGCGGCAAACAGCACGGCGTGCAGCGTCCACGATTCCCGTGGCTTGATCGTGGGACGCGTCAGTACGAGATGGCGCCCATCCTGCTCGCTCGACCAGTAGTACGTTCCTGGCCATTCGCGGAGGGCTGCCGCGAGTCCCGCGGACGGCTCGGCGTGGGCCGGATCTACAAGTGCGTCAACAACTTCGCGGTCGTGGAGGGGTGTGGTTCGCCACACCAGCAAGAACCTTGTGAGGCTCACGAGCCCGTACTATACTTGAGCGTTCGCACACCCCCATAACTCCAAGTTTCCATTAACAACGAGAACAGTCCCCCATCCCGGGTTTTCCCCGCCGTGGCACAAACGGAGCCGAAGCACACGTGGATATCGCCGAATTAAAGAGAAAGTCCGTCGCGGAACTACACGCGATGGCCGAGAGCCTGAACATCACCAACTACTCTGGGCTCCGCAAGCAGGATCTCATTTTCCGCATCGAGCAATCACTCCTCGATTCCGACACCGTTCTACGCGGCGAGGGCGTGCTCGAAATCCTGCCGGAAGGCTACGGCTTCCTCCGCAGCGCCGACTGGAACTACCTCTACGGTCCCGACGACATCTACGTCTCGCCGAGTCAGATCAAGCGGTTCGATCTGCGCACCGGCGACACGATCACGGGCCAGGTGCGGCCGCCGAAAGAAGGCGAGCGCTACCTCGCACTGCTGAAAGTCGAAGTCGTCAACGGCGAGGAGCCGGAAAAGGCCAAGCACCGTGTCGCATTCGATAACCTGCGACCCCGCTACCCGGAACAGCAGCTCAAGCTCGAGCGCAAAGACGGCGACCTGTCGATGCGGGTGATGGATATTCTGTCGCCCATCGGCAAAGGCCAGCGCGGGTTGATCGTCTCGCCGCCCAAAGCCGGTAAGACGATCCTGATGCAGAAGCTCGCCAACTCCATCATCGAGAACCATCCGGAGGTCTACCTGATCGTGCTGCTGATCGACGAGCGGCCCGAAGAGGTGACCGACATGGAGGAGAACGTGAAGGGGCCGAACGTGGAGGTCGTGTCGTCCACGTTCGATGAGCCGGCGGACCGGCACGTCCAGGTCGCCGACATGGTGATCGAGAAGGCGAAGCGCCTGGTCGAGCACGGCAAGGACGTGGTAATCTTGCTCGACTCGATCACGCGCCTGGGCCGCGCCCACAACGTCGTGGTGCCCCACTCGGGCAAGATTCTCTCGGGCGGTGTGGACGCGAACGCGCTGCAGAAGCCCAAGCGCTTCTTCGGCGCCGCCCGCAACATCGAGGGCGGCGGGTCGCTGACCATTCTTGCCACCGCGCTGATCGATACCGGCTCCCGTATGGACGAGGTCATCTTCGAGGAGTTCAAGGGCACCGGTAACTCGGAAGTCATTCTCGACCGCCGCATCGCCGAGCGGCGGACGTTCCCGTCGATCGACGTGCAGCGCACGAGCACCCGTAAGGAGGAATTGCTCCTTACCAAGGAAGAGCTCAACAAGGTCTACCTGTTGCGCAACTTCCTGTCCGACATGCCGCCTGTGGAGGCGATCGAGTTCCTGCTCGAGCGGCTCAAGCGCACGAAAACGAACACGGAATTCTTCCAGACGATGTCCCAAGGGTGAAAGGCAGGCTTCTGGCCGTGGATTGGGGTGAGCGCCGAATCGGGCTCGCCCTGTCCGACGAAACTCAGACACTTGCCCAACCGCTCACCACGCTCACCCGCCGCGCCGGGAAGCGATTCCCCATGGCGCAGCTGCTCGACCACATCACGCGAAATCAGGTCGTCGGTATTATCGTCGGTCTGCCGTTAGATGAGGCGGGGGCCGAAGGTGATGCCGCTCACGCCGCCCGGGACCTCGCCGATGCTATCAAGCGGCGCGCCCCCGAAGGGCTGGAGGTGACCATGTGGGACGAGCGAATGACTACCGCGCGGGTGCTGGCCGCCGTCCGGGAAATGGGCGGCTCGACGCGCGGGCGCAAAGCAGACGTCGACGCGATGGCCGCGGCGCTCCTGCTGCAGCACTATCTCGACGCCCGAAAGGGCACGGCGCTGTGAAGGCGTGCGCCGTGCGCCGTGCGCTGTGCGCCGGACTGCTGGGCCTCGCGGTCGCCTGCAGCTCACCGGATCCCGCCAGGTATCAGTCGGTTTCCGAGAAGATCATGGTCATCATTCCGCGCGGCGCCACCTACTACCAGGCGCTCGACTCGCTCGAGTCGCGTGGCGTAATCAGGAGCCGCGACTGGTTCAGCCTCTACGCGAGAATGCGGGCGCTGCCGTCCAATCTGAAGAGCGGCGTCTACACCTTCGACAAGGACGAGAGTTGGAGCAGCGTGGTCAGCACGCTGAAGAGCGGCCGCGGGATGGAAGTCCGGTTTACCGTTACCGAAGGGATGATGGGCTTCGAGGTCGCCGAGCGGGCGCGCTCCTGGCTGGGCGTATCGCGCGATTCTTTCGTCGCCGCCATGCGTGACACGTCGCTGGAACGCGAACTCGGCATCCGGCCGAGCCCGGCTGGTGTGGAGGGCTACATGTATCCCACGACGTACGTCGTGCCGATGCGCATGCGCGCGCGCGAGCTCGTGAAGCTCATGACGCACGAATTCATCGCGCGCTGGCAGCCCGAATGGGATGTGCGGCTCGAACAGCTCCACATGACGCGGCACGAGATCGTGACGCTGGCGTCCATCATCGAAGCCGAGGTGCGGTACCGCCCCGACCGGCCCTACGTCTCGGCGGTCTATCACAACCGGCTCAAGCGCGGGATGGCGTTGCAGGCCGATCCGACGATCATCTACGCCCACGGCCGCCGCATGCGGCGGGTGTGGGAGAAGCAGTTACAGATACGGTCGCCGTACAACACCTACCTGAATCCCGGACTGCCGCCGGGCCCCATCACGCAACCCAGCGACTCGAGCATCGTCGCGGCGCTCTACCCTGCCCCGATCGGGTACCTGTATTTCGTCGCGCAGCCGGACGGGAAGCACATCTTCTCGGCGACCTACAACGATCATTTGGCGGCGATTCGGAGGGTGAGGCAGCGGAGGTAAGGCGGCGGCGAGAAAGGCGGCGGCAGGTGAAACGGCGGCGACAGAAGCGGCGGCGAAGGGCGGCAAAAGATCACTTCAGAGCAGCGCGCAATCCTCGTGCAGCGATCTCCGGATTCGATGCGCCCAACACCGCGCCAATCACCGCTACGCCCGTCGCGCCGGCGTCGATCACTGAGCGCGCGTTTGTCGCTGTAATTCCGCCGATCCCAATCACGGGCGTCCCCTCCGGGGCGAGACGGGCCAGAGCGGCGAACCCCTCCGCGCCGAGCGGTGCACCGGCATCGGCTTTCATGGGCGTGGCAAAGCAGGGTCCTATACTCCAGTAGTCGGCGGTGGCCGGGGCGCGCGCCGCCTCGTCCGGCGACCCCACGGAGAGGCCGAGCAGAAAGCCGGCAGGCAGATTGGGGCGCAGAACCTCCAGCGGGGGATCATCCCAGCCGAGGTGCGCGCCGGCCGCGCCCGCGGCGAGCGCGATATCCACGCGGTCATTGACCAGGACGGGAACGGGTAGGGCGGCAACCAGCGTGCCGGTCAACTCCAGGATTTCCGCCGGCGTGCCATCTTTCCACCGCACCTGCACCATCGTCGCGCCACCGGCGACCGCCTGGCGCAGGACGGCCACCGCATCCCGCCCCTTGAGGAGGACGGGATCGGTGATCACCATCAAGCACAACTGATCGGCAAGTGCCATGACCAAGATCCTGCGCGGCCTGCGTGGAGCGACCACGGCGGCCGCCAATACGAGTGAGGCGATTCTCGAGGCGACGGGGGAGCTGCTCTCCGCGCTTCAGGAGGCGAACGGGTTCGCGCCGGAAGACGTAGAGAGCGCGATCTTCACGTCGTCCCCCGACCTCACCGCTGAGTATCCCGCCCGCGCGGCCCGCGGGCTCGGCTGGAACGATGTGCCGCTCCTCGGGGCCGCGGAAGTCGCCGTGCCCACGGGGTTGAAACGCTGCATCCGGGTACTGCTGCATTTCTACACGACCAAATCTCAGCGCGCCCTCAAACATATGTACTTACGAGGGGCATCCAAGCTGAGACCGGATCGATGACCGCCGTCAGACCGTCCGACCGTCCGACCGTCAGAGTTACTGCTCGCGGGGCTGAACGCTGGAAGCAAGGTCATCCGTGGATCTACCGCAGCGACGTTGCTGAAGAGCCGGAGAAGAAGCCCGGCATCGTCCCCGTCACGGATCGCAAAGGCAAGTTCCTCGGCCAGGCGCTCTACTCACCGAGCTCCGAGATCCGGCTCCGCCTCCTCACGCGCGGCAACGAAGCCATCGATCTACAGTGGTGGACCGCGCGCATTGCGGCAGCCGCGAGTCGCCGCAACGGAATCCAGGCAAGTGCGTGGCGCGTCGTGCACGCCGAAGGCGACGGCCTCCCCTCACTCATCATCGACAAGTACGGACCGTGGATCGTCGCGCAGCTGCTCTCGGCGGGGCTGGAGACCGCGCGAGCGGACGTGCTCGCGGGAATAGCGGCGGCGCTCGCTCCCGAAGGCATCCTGCTCCGCAACGACGCCGGGATACGGCGCCACGAGGGCCTGCCTTCGGAGGTTCTGCTCGCCCATGGGGAGGTTCCCGAGGTTGTCGAGGTTGTGGAGGATGGTGTGAAATACCTCGCCGCGCCGTGGTCCGGACAGAAGACGGGTGCCTTCCTCGATCAGCGCGAAAACCGGATTCTGGTGGGACAAAACACGCGGCCAGGCGGGCGAGCGCTCGATCTCTTCACGTACCACGGCTCGTTTGCGCTGCATCTCGCGCGCCATGCCAAAGAGGTGCTCGCGGTCGACCAGAGCACCGAGGCGCTGGCGCGCGGCGCCGAAAACGCCCGCCTCAACGGGATTGGCAACATCAATTGGCGCGAGGGGAACGCGTTCGACCTGGTCCGCGAGTTCGAGCGGCGCCGCGAGCAGTTCGATACGATCGTGGTGGATCCGCCGGCGTTCGCCAAGACGAAGGCAAGCGTCGAGCGCGCCGTCGCCGGCTACAAAGAGGTCAACCTCCGGGCCATGAAGATCCTGGCCCCGGGCGGTGTGCTGTTCACGTCGTCATGCTCCTACCACGTGAGCCGCGACATCTTCAGCGCGATGCTGGCTGATGCCGCACGAGACTCGGGCCGCCGCATCCAGTTTATCGCGGCCACCGGCGCGGCCTCAGATCATCCGGAGCTGCTGAATGTGCCTGAGACCGGGTACCTCAAGGGCGTCTTACTCCGGGCACTGGCTTGAACATCCAATCTGCGATGGCGTTCGCCACATCAGGCATGATCGGCACCGTGGGATCCTGATAGGCCCGTATCTGGCCTGGCAACGTGGTGTCCGTCGCCTCCTTCAACACGTGATTTGCCAACGGCACGATGACCAACTTGCTGCCCGTTCGCGCGGCCTCAATCAATCGCGTGGCGTCGGCGACGGTGACCTGGAGGTCTCGACCGCCCTGTATGATCAGCACCGGCTGCGCGACGGCGTGGATCGCTGCGGGAGGATCGAATGCCGCTAATGACTTCATGAAGTTCTGGTTGACGGGAACGAACAGCACCCCCAGCAGCGGCGGAACATCTTTCGGCGTCTCGCCACGCAGGTATTGCGCCATCGCGGTGTCGTAACGGACCAGCGTTGCGCTGTCGAACTGGCGCGCGAGCTGCTCACGCATGACGACGCCGAGCGGACGGCCCAGGCCGGACACGCTGATCACACCTGCGACTGGCGGACCTTGGCGCGCCGCGATCAGCGCCAGCGCCGAGCCCTCGCTGTGCCCGAGCAGCACGACGCGCGAGAACCGCGCATCGCGAGCCAACGATTCGGCCGCCGCCCGAGCATCCGCGGCAAAGTCTTCGAGCGTCAGACGCGTGATATCGACCGTGCCCTTGGTGGCCGGCAGCACGCGCTTGTCGTAGCGCAACGACGCGATGCCGCGCTCTGCGAGCCGCCAGGCGAGCTGCGCGTAGGAATTGGGCCTGATGCCCATCATTGAATTGCCGTTGCGATCCGTCGGACCCGAGCCGGCGATGATGACGACGACGGGCAGACGCCCGGTCGCTCCGCGCGGCAGCGTAAGGGTCCCGCCCAGCTCGAGCGCGCCGCTGTGGATCGTGTACGGCGACTCGACAGCGACGGCCGGTGGTATGGTGTCGGCATTCTGTAGCGTCAGTGCGACCAGGGCGATGCCAAGAACGTTCATGCTGATCCAATTGGTAGAGGGGAGTGGAATCGGTAGGGGCGCAGCATGCTGCGCCCCTACACTATGGACCTACGATTTTCCCTGTTCCCGTTTCCAGAGGACGTAGGACTGCACGATGGGGATCGCGGGCATGATCACGATCGTCGCGATCAGCAGGGGCAGAAACGCGGCGCGCGGAAGGAGTGCGGTGCTGGCCAGCACCAGGCCGCCGATGACAAACACCCAGCCGCCGGTGCGATGCGTCTTCCGCCAGACGGTGTCGCTGGAGAGCGTCCACGGTGTTCGAATGCCGACGAACCAGTTGGGTTCGACGCGCGTGAAGAAGTTGCCGAGAATGATGAAGAGCACGCCGATGCCGATCGGCATCAGCCGGTCGATCTTCACGGCATAGCCGAGCCCGGTCGCGAGGATCATGCCGTGCGCGATCAGGACGAAGACGATCACAGAGTTGGCGATCAGCCAGTAGGTACCGATGAACTTGGTGTAGTTCTCGCCCCGCGGGTCCAATCTGGGCAGCACGCGGAACACCCCGGTCATCAGCAGAATCACGGCCGGCATGATAGCGACCGCCAGCGTCCGGCTGGAGAATCCATCCGGTGCCCCGCGCAGATTCCAATGCGTGGCGACCGTGGGCGGCAGTTGCGGATAGGCCCAGACCGAGACCGCCGCGGCGAGCGCGGCGACGACGAGACCAAACCAGCGGCTACGCATTCTTGTCTCCCTCCCCGCCGAAACGGGTCATGAAGTACCGCACGACTTCCTGAAAGACCGTGGTATTCAGCCGATACCGGATGAACTGGCCCTCGCGCTCGGTGGCGACGAGGTCCGCCGCCTTGAGCACCCCCAGGTGGTGCGACACGGATGCGAACGCGATGGGGAACTGCTCGGCGATCTCCCCCGCCGTCCGATCCTTCTCGGTCAGCAGCTCGAGGATCTTGCGCCGGGTGGGGTCGGCGAGGGCTCGGAACAGCGAATCGTCCATGGTCGAGATATTTATACAAATATCTAAATATTGTCAAGTAGGGGCGCAGCATGCTGCGCCCGTCCTGACCTGCGTTGACTAAATCAGCCCCCATCACAAGCTTGCACACCATGTCCGCTGCGGACAAAGCCCTGGATCGGTCCCGCGCCGTACGCCGCGTACTCGCGGGACTTTTGGTAGCGAACATCGCGGTCCTCCTGGCCAAAGCCGCCATCGGCATGCTGACCGGCTCACTCGCCGTCATCGGCGACGCGGCGCACTCCTCCGTCGATGCCGCTTACAACGTGCTGGGCCTCGTGGTCGTCCGCGTTGCGGCACGCGAGCCCGACGAAGACCACCCGTACGGCCACGGCAAGTTCGAAACGTTGGGAGCCCTCGGCATCGTGGTCTTCCTGTCGATCACGTGCTTCGAGCTGGTGCGCAGCGCCATCGGTCATCTGCTGTCGGGCGGCCACGCGATCCAGATCAGCGATCTCGGCCTCGCCCTGCTGGGCGCGACGCTGCTGACGAACATATTCGTCGCCTGGTACGAGAACGCCCGAGGCCACGAGCTGTCGAGCGAACTGCTCATCGCCGACGCCGCCCATACGCGCACCGATGTCTTCATCACTATCGGAGTGCTGATCGGGGTGCTGTTCTCTCGGCGCGGCGCCGCGTGGGTTGATCCCGCCATCGCTATCGTGATCGCATTGCTGATCGTGCGAGTGGCCTACCAGATTCTCGCGCGCGCCGTGCCTGTCCTCGTGGACGAGCGCGCGATTCCGGCGCCCACCATCCGGCAAACGGCGCAGGCTGTCGAGGGAGTGAAGAGCGCTTACAGCATCCGCTCCCGCGGCGGCAACGCCGGTGTCCGCTACGCCGAAGTCACAATCGCCGTGGATCCCGCGGCCAACGTCAGTGATGCGCACGCCATCGCCGACGCAGTCGAAGAACGGCTGAAGAAAGACCTCGAGCTCGAAGAAGTGACCGTGCACGTCGAGCCATGCTGACCTCCCTGCCCTTCGAGCGCGCCCGCGCCACGGGAATGATTCCCGTGCGCCGCACGCCGCGCTCCCTCAAGCAGGAGTACCAGGAGTTCATTCTCCAGCGGCTCGAGGAGTACAAGAACACCGTGCCGCGCACGGAGCTCTTGAAAATCGGCGACGAGGCGGTGCGCGAGCTGCAGGCGAGCGCCCAGGACCAATACCTGCTCACCGAAGTACTCCTGCTCGAGCACGTCGACCGCATCATCGCCCGACGCCTGCGCCTTCCCTCGTTTCCGCGCTGGCGGCAGAAGCATCGCGCGCTGCGTGAAGCGCAGCGCGCGCCCACGCACTGGGGGCTGGACCGCGGGCACCCGATCGTCCCCTGGGCCGCGCGGCTCGAGCCTGGCGACGTCATCGTCGTACTCGGAGCAGCCGCCCTGGGCGAGGCGCTATTCCTGGCCGCTCACGACGCCGAGGTGTTCCTGCTGGATCAGGACTTGGGAGCCGTCGAGGCCGCGGAGGGCCGCGCCGTCGCCGAGCAGCTCGCGGGTGGGTTCCAGGCGCTGGTCATCAATTTCGGGAGTTGGTTCCCCGACCTGGCGCCGTCGCTCGTCGCCATCGCGCCCGGTTGCCTCGCCGCGCTGCGCGCGAAGCAGCGCTCGTCATTGATCAGCGATCTGCAAGTGAGGACGCCGTCGGGAGGTGTGCACGTGATCCTGCCGCCTGCCGCCGAGAACCGCGAAGTCATTCCGCTGGCCCCGGAGGCACTTCAAACGCTATATCGCGGCTGGCAGGTCCAACGCGGCAACGGTCGACGCTCGAAGCGTTCCGGGTTCACCGCGATCAAGCCGCCGCGTCAAGCTGACACAGCTCTGCGCGCGTCAGAGTGACTCGTTGGCTTCCCTTCGAAAACTGTAACACGTTGGTACGACAGCATATAGCACGAGAGCGTGGCGGCAGGGGTTTTGCTTTCGCGTGGGGGCATGACCACCCTGCCCTTGGTACTCGACGACGAACCGATGGGGATTATCCTGCGAGCAGGCCGGCAGATTCTGCGGCCGGCCAAGATTTGGGCATACTGCTGGTTCCTGGATGAAGGCGAGGATGGCGACCACACGCATCGCCATCTCCCCGTGGATCCGAAGCTCTAGCAGCACCACATTCGGCTGCCTATTTATCAGGCATGCCGAGCCTTAAGGTCGACGGGCGCTCCCTAAGCGCATCCGAAGGCCAAACCATTCTGGATGCCGCCCGGGGCGCGGGTATCGAGATCCCGACGCTCTGCTGGTACCCCACTCTCCCGATCGTCGGGAACTGCCGCATCTGTCTCGTCTCCGTCGAAGGTCAGCCAAAATTGCTACCAGCGTGCGCGACCAAGGTCGCCGACGGCATGGTCGTGACCACGCAGTCGCACGCGGCGGTCGAGAATCGCAAGGGGGTTCTCCGCCTTCTCACTGAGCGGTACCCAGCCCTGAACGGCACACCGCGCAACGAATTCGAACGTTATCTGGTGCAGTACGACGTCGTCCCGACCGCTGTCGAAAACCGCGATCTGCCGCTGCGCTCGGGCGACGAGCGGCCCGGCGATCCGATGATCCGCCACGACATGTCGACCTGCATTTTGTGCACGCGCTGCGTGCGGGCGTGCGAGGACATTCAGGTCGTGGGCGTGCTCGACGTCGGATACCGCGGCGAGCATGCCGAGATCATCGTCGGCGCGGACGGGGACCCGGACAAGGCAGGGTGCACGTGGTGCGGCGAGTGCGTCCGCGTCTGTCCCACCGGCGCGATCTTCGAGGTGATGCC
This sequence comes from Gemmatimonadota bacterium, assembly GCA_003221075.1. Lineage (GTDB taxonomy): Bacteria > Gemmatimonadota > Gemmatimonadetes > Gemmatimonadales > GWC2-71-9 > 20CM-2-65-7. The sequence goes on along the minus strand of QHUF01000233.1, from coordinate 225 downwards.
GCGGCAGCGGTTCGCGCCCGAGCAGATCCGGCATCCGGAGAGGGTCGTGCGTTCGGTCTGTCCGTACTGCGGCGTCGGTTGCCAGGTCGACCTTCACGTTGCCGACAACAAAGTCATGCGCGTCACCTCTCCTGACATCGAGCTGAACACACCCAACCAGGGCTCCACCTGCGTGAAGGGCCGCTTCGGCTACGATTTCCCTCAGCATCGGGACCGCCTGACTCG
>QHUF01000071.1 GCA_003221075.1 Gemmatimonadota bacterium | reverse complement strand
GCCACTGCGCGCGTCCTTAAGGACGTGTGTCTTTGCCGAGCCGGCCCTTCAGGGCACGGTTCAAACCGATCCGATACCGTACCTCGGGGACATTTGTCCGAGAGTTTCTGCGACTTCCGCCATCCAGACGGAACCCGAACTTCTCATAAAACCGCCGGGCATTCCGGTTCTCTTCGAGGACCCAGAGCGTCACTTCGGCGAATCCGCGGCGTTGAAATTCCGCGAACACTTGGTCGATGAGCATGCGGCCGTAGCCGCGGCCGCGCAGCTGCGGCAGCACGTGCAGCGACGTGATGTGGCCGACGCGCGCGGCGTCATCGTCGGCATCCCTGGTAGGGATCATCTGACAGAACGCCACGGCTTCACCCTGCTCCTCGATCAGGAATACGGGCCAATCCGGATCGGCGATCCGCTCCGCCCAGAACTGCGTTCGATAGGCGAGGTCGGTTCGCGCGATGACGTCGTCCGGCATGATGCCCCGGTAGGCGACGTTCCACGATTCGACGTGAATGCGTCCGACAGCTTCCGCGTCGGCGGCGAGCGCGCGGCGGATCTTCATCGCCCGAGCTTCGCCTCCCATTCCTCGAGCGATCGCGGCCAGTCGGCTTTGAGTAAGCGCGACAGCGACCGATCGGCGAGCACGCGGCCGCCCGTCTGACAGGTCGCACAGTAGTTCGCTTCATTGGCCGCGTAACGGATGCGCTGTACCGGTGAGCCGCAGACGGGGCAGGGCTGCTTGTAGCGGCCGTGCACCGCCATTCCTTCCATGAACGCGCTCACCTTCTCCGGGAATTTTTCCCCGGCCTCGGCGCGCAGCTTCTCGATCCAGAGGCGCACAGTCTGTCGTGTTGCCGCATGCAGGCGGTCGATCTCCGCGTCTCTCAGTTTCCCGGTCAGCAGAAATGGCGAGAGCTTTGCGGCGTGGAGAATCTCATCCGACAGCCAGTTGCCAATCCCATCGAACAAATGGGGATCGGTGAGTGCGCGCTTGAGCGTGTGCGACTCGGATTGCAGCCGCTCCCCAAACGTTGAGACGTCGGAGTTGAGCACATCGAGACCGCCGGGGTCGTGTTGCTTCAGTGCAGATTCCCCCGCGACCACGTACAGCGATGCCCGCTTTTTCGAGCTCGCTTCGGTGAGGAGCAGCGTGCCGGTTGGAAAGTCGAACGACGCGAGGCCGACCTTGGCTGGAGACTTCGTTCCTTCGGGCCGCCACTTGAACCGCCCGGCGATCATCAGATGGAAGACGAGGAAGGTGTTCCCCTCCATCTCCCACACGATCCGCTTTCCCAAGCGCCGCAGTCCCACGACGTTGCGGCCTTCCGCCGCGTTCAGGGGCGGGTCAACGGTGCGGAGCAGCGAAGGACTGACGATGCGGGCACGCTCGAGCGGCTGGCCGACGATGCGGGGGGCGAGCGCTTCCAGGTATATCGTGATGTCGGGGAGCTCCGGCATGCCTCCGTTACCAACGCCCCTTCATCCGCGTGGTGTCGCCCAGGTAGGCGTACTGCAACCGCCGAGGTACAGCTCGGCACGGGCCAGGAAGTCCGCCTGGTCCGCGGCGGTCGCGTTTTGCTCCAGGTAGTCGAAGGTGTAGCTGTCCAGGAAGCGGCTCAACTCGAAATAGTCGATTTCTGAGCTCTGCAAGGTGCGCACGGCGTCCTGCATGAGCGGCAGCACTTGATCCGGGCGAGCGGTGCTCGCATACGCGCCGCCAATGGGAAGGGCCTGATCGATGAAGGGCGCATAGGCGGCGTACGACAGGCTGTGCTGCGTGCGGATGACGTAGTGAAGCTGCGAGGACAGCAGCGCGGTCGCGACGCGGAACGACCAGTAACTGCGCTCGGTGGGCGGTGGCCCGGTGAAGTAGGCCAGAATGTAGTTCGTGGGGATCAGGCGGTGCTCCACGAGCCAGCGCGCCGGGATCTTGGGTGCCGGAGGCGGGAGGACCCAGTGATAGTCGCCGCGCGGCAGCTGGCCCAACGTCGCCGTGACCAGCGACTCCGCGTGCGCCCGTTCGACGTTGCCCACGATCACCAGCAGCATCCGCGACTGGACGAGCTGGTCGCGCGCGTAGGCCCGCACCTGGTCCGCGGTGATGCCGGTGAGCGATTCCTCGGTCCCCTCGGGATCGAGCGAGTACGGGTGATCGGGAAACATCGCGCGATTGGCGATCACGCGGATGCGCTCGTCCGGATCGGTGTAGCGCTCGTGTGCGCGGGTCACGAGTCTACTGCGCGCCTGCCCGACTGCCTGCGCCGAGAGCGACGGTTTCGCCACACGCTCGGCGAGCACGTCCCACGCCGCGTCGAAGTCCTGCGCCAGGCCGGTGAATCCGAATTCCGACCAGTCAGCGCCCACCTCGAGCTGGACCACGCTGCCGGTCCGCGCCATCGCGCGGCGCGCCTCGTCGCCGGGATAGCGCGCGGTCCCGTAACTCGACGCGTTCAGGAAGAGGGCTTCGATCCCAGCGGTGGCTTCGGTGAGCTGGCGCGTTCCCCCCAGCAGATAGAGCCGCGCGGCCACGATGTCCGTGCCCCGGTTCACGCGCTGAATGACGTGCAGCCCGGCGACGTCGTAGGCAATCGTCAGCGTATCGGGCTCCGGCCTTGACTGTCGCGCGGGCGGCGCGCCACCACTGCCACCGCCGCTCGCACCGAGCAGCGCCACGAATCCCAGTGCCAGCCATCTCATGGTCGGGTCGAGGGGTGGCCCAGCGTGCGCAGCCAGTCGGCGTGGTCGTTGTAGCCCTGGTAATAATCCATCCCCGCGGCGCTCCACCAGAAGGCCAGACCGGGTGCCAATGACGCCGTGCGCTCGCGGGCGAGGGCACCCCCGACCTGACGGCGCTTCCGGGCGATCGCAAGGTCGTCATCGGTGACCCCCTGGAGCAAATCGAAGTCCTGCAGCTCCAAGAGGAGATTGGTGATGGCCTGCTGTGCGTGCTCCGGCGTGGTCTTGCCGCGGATTTCGATCGGCCCGGTGTGGTCGAGCGTGAGATAGCTACCGGCGATCGATACGAACGGTCCGCCGTCGACGAGACGGCGCTGGAACGCAGAGGTGGGATCGTTGAACACGTCGAAGAGCACGTCGGCCGCGTAGGTCGCACCCGGGTCCGTCCGGACGCTCGGCCCGTACATCGCGACCACGATCGTGACGTCGAGCACGTCTTTCGCGACCATCAGGGCCGTCGTCCTTGCGAGCGGCGGGATCGCAGGGATCGCGCGGTCTGCGAACGGGTTCGGGGCCGCTTTCCACTCGCCGAATTTCCGCCGCACGACCTCGATAATGCGGTCAGCCTGAACGTCGCCGGTTACGATCAGCGCTGCGTTGTTCGGGACATAGTAGCGGGCGTACGTCGCCTTGAGACGGTCGAGCGAAATGCCCTGCAGTGAGCTCGAGTCCCCCCCGACATCCTTGCGGTGCCACGCCGTGCCCCAGAGCACCCGCTCCACCTGGCGTTCGAGCGCCTCCTCCGGGTCCGATTCGCCGCGTTGCAGCTCGTCGAGCACGACCACACGCTCGGATTTCAGGTCACCATTCGAGAACCCGGCCTTCATCAGGAGGTCTGCGAGCAGTCCGATGGCTGACTCGATGTTATTCGACGGCACGGTCACGAAGTAGTTGACGACCTCGTCCGACGTCGTGCCGTTGTAGACGCCCTTGAGCTTGGTGGCTTCGATGCCGAAGGCTGAGGGGTTGTGGCGGAAGGAGTGGAACAGCAGGTGCTCGTAGAGGTGCGCGAGGCCTGCTTCGTCGGTGTCCTGCGTGAACGCGCCATTGTGCACGGCGACGAGGGCGGTGGCCAGCGGGACCGCGGCGTTCTCGATCACGATCACCTCGAGCCCGTTGTCCAGGGTCGCGCGGCGCAATACTCGCTCGGAGGACGAGGATTGCTGCGCCGGCGCGTGCGCCGGGAGGCCGAGTGCGATCGCGCCGTACAACGCGATGATGAGACGGCAACGCATAGAAGTCCTTAGGTGAACACCTGGAGTGCGACCTCCACGCGTCCAAACGGCGCGCTCACTTGTACACCTTGCACCATCTGTTTGACTCGCGTGAACATCTCGCGCGCGATCGTCACGCCTTCGGCGAGCATCGCTTCCTTTCCGCGCTCCTGCGCCTTCCGCATGCGCTGGAGCACGTCCTCCGGCACCGAGACGCCCGGCACCTCGTTTGCGAGGAACTCGGCGTTGCGCAGCGAGATGAGCGGCCAAATCCCGGCGACGATCGGCGTCTTGAACTGCTCGACCCGCTTCAGAAACGCCTCGAGCTGGCGCACGTCGAACACCGGCTGTGTGACTGCGAACTCCGCTCCCGCGTCCACTTTCCAGGCAAAGCGGGACAGCTCGCGGTCCAGATCGCTCGCGCCGGGGTTCACGCCGACTCCGATCGCCCACCTGGTTGCGCCGCCGAGCGGGTTGTTGCCGGGGTCGAGTCCCTGGTTCAGGCGATAGACGAGATTTGTGAGCCCAATCGAATCGATGTCGAACACCGCCGTGGCTTCGGGATACGGTCCCATCTTGGGCGGATCGCCGGTGATGATCAGGATGTTGCGCAGCCCCGCGGCATGCGCCCCGATGATGTCGGAGAGCATGCCGAGCAGGTTGCGGTCGCGGCAACAGTAATGGATCACCGTCTCCATCCCGACTTCGCGCTCGATCAGGAGTGCCGACGGCAATACCCCCATGCGGCTCTGCGCGCGCGGCCCGTCCGGCACGTTGACGGCGTCCACGCCCGCGGCTTTCAGCGCGCGGACCTGCTCGAGCATCGGCTTCGGATCCACGCCCTTGGGCGGGACGATCTCGACGCTGGTGACGAGCTCGCCGCGCGCGAGCTTCGCGCCCCACCGTGATTTCTCGGCGAGCGGTGTGGGCGAAACGCCGGCCGGCGCCTGCACCTGCGCGCGCGACACCACGACGCTCGGCTGGCGCGGGACGACGCTGGCCACGTAGTCACGGATCTTCTTGATGTGCTCCGGCGTCGAGCCGCAGCAGCCGCCGACGAAGCGCGCGCCCGCCTCGATCATGCGCCGGGCGTAGCTCGCCATGTACTCGGGTGACGCGAGATAGATCTTGCGGTCCCCGACGTCTTTGGGCAGACCGGCGTTCGGCTGCCCGGAAACCGGCTTTTCCGTGGCCTTGACCATTTTCTCGACGGCTTCGAGCACGCCCGCGGGTCCGACCGAGCAGTTCACCCCAATGACATCCGCGCCCCACGCCGCGAGCTGCTTGGTGAACGTGTCGGGATCGGTGCCGTAGTAGGTGAGGCCATCGGTGCCGACCGTCATCTGGCAGACGACCGGCAGGTCGGACGCCGCGCGCACCGCCAGCAGCGCCGCGTGCATCTCGTCCATGTCGCTGAACGTCTCGAGGATGAATCCGTCGACGCCGCCGCCGAGCAGGCCTTGAACCTGCCGCGCGAAGAGCGCCTGGGCCTCGAGCGTCGAGGTGGGACCAAACGGCTCGATGCGGATGCCGAGCGGCCCGATGGCGCCCACGACGCTCGCCTTGCCCCCCGCCGCGGCGCGCGCCAGCTCCGCCGCGGTACGGTTGATCTTCTCCGTCTCGTCCGCCAGGCCGTAGCTGTTGAGCTTGAGCGGGTTGGCCCCGAAGGTGTTGGTCTCGAGGATCTCGGCGCCGGCGCGCACGTATTCCGCGTGCACTTCCTGCACGAGCCGCGGTTGCTTCAGGTTCAGCTCATCGTAGCAGACGTTCAGGAAGAAGCCTTTGCCGTACAGCATCGTGCCCATGGCCCCGTCGAAGACGTGGACTCGACCGTCGGCGAGGAGGGATCGGAAGGTGATAGTCACAGAAGAAAATAATAACCCCCTTTGCGCGTACTCTTAGGTAACCATGGCTATGATCGCGGCCGATCAACTCCTCGCCGAACACGAGCCGGCGCTCCGGAACTTCCTCGGGGCGCGCTGCCGCGACGAGGATTTGGCCGCGGAATTGCTGCAAGAAGTGGCCGCACGCCTGGTCATCGCAACCCCGCGGCTCTCGTTGAACGGCAACGCGCGCGGCTACCTGTTCCGCATCGCGGCCAATGTCTGGCGCGACCACTTGAGACGCACGCTCGTCCGGCGCCGTGCGGCTGTCGCGCTGGAATCGGGGGAGCCCGCAGTCGCCGCTCCGGCTGACGCGCGACTGCTGGAGCGAGAGTTGCGAACCGCCGTCCGCAACGCGATCCGGGCACTCCCCGCCGCGCAACGCGAGGTGGTGGAGCTCCGGCAGCAGCCCGGCCTCACGTTTCAGGAGATCGCCGACCGGCTCGGCAGACCGCTCGGCACGGTCCTCACGCAAATGCGCGCGGCGCTCGCCCGGATCGGCGCGGCATTGGAGCACTATCGATGAATCATCCGACCGAAGACCAGCTGCTGCTGCTCGCGTACGAGGAGCAACCGCATGACGCAGCGGCGGAGCTGGATACCCACGTGGCGACTTGCGCCTTGTGTCAGGAGCGTCTCGCGCAGCTCGAACGCGCGCGTGTGGCGCTCGACGTCGCACTACCCCAACGACGCCGTCGTCCCATCGTCTGGGCGACCGCCGCACTCGCTGCTGCCGCGGTGCTCGCGGCGATCATGATCAACAAGTCCGGACCGTCGCGTGACCAGACGGAGCGCTGGACCCCAACGACGACGTGGTCGGCTACCGCCGGATACGTGGCAGGTGGAAAGGCAATGGTGGAGATCGACGCGCAACTCACTCGACTGGAACAGGAGCGGTACTATGGCTTGCCGAATTAGCGCTGTGATCGGTGTGTTTGGGCTGCTGGCGGCATCCTCGGGTGCGGCGCAGGACATGCCGAATCCACAGGCGAAGCAGATGTGGGTGCAGCAAATGATGCAACAGCATCCGCCCGAGGCCGAAGCCGCGGCCCGGGCCTTCCTGATGCTCGTCGCTCCGAACCTCGTGAGCTCGCTCGACTCACTCAAGGGCGGATCGGTCAATGGGCAGAACCAGCCGATCGTGGTTCTAGACGGGGTCCCGCAGACGATGACGGGCGGATCGACCGACCAGTACTGGGCCGAAGTCGCTCAGCTAACGGTCCAGTTCGATATGGTGCAAAAGCTCAACGGGCGCGACAGTGTCCGTGCGCAGCTTGTCGGTAAAATGT
>QHUF01000070.1 GCA_003221075.1 Gemmatimonadota bacterium | reverse complement strand
TATTGAAGCGGAGTTAGAACGTCGGACCTAAACTGATGGTCCAATACGAGTGCTTGAGCTCCCGGTTCATCGGCTTGGTGTAGTCGAACCGCATAATCAGCAGGCCGAAAACGTTGGCGCGAATCGAGCCACCCCAGCTCCGGAGCGGTGTCCGAACCAGCACTGGGTCATCTCCGGCCGTGCGGCTCCATTTGACGGTGCTCGCGTCGTCCCACGCCATACCGATGTCGTAGAACACCGCGCCTTCGATCGGTGGGAAGCCCACCGGCAAGAAGCCGAGTACCAGACTGCGTGTCAGCGGGAACCGCAGCTCCACGTTGCCGACCGCGATCTTCGATCCGACCAGCTGGTCGAGTGCGGCGCATCCGGTTTGCGAATTCGACGGCCCGTTGACGCTGCACTCGTGGTTGCGGATCGAACCGGCGGTGTACCCTCGAATCAATTCGGTGCTGCCGACGAAAACCGGGAAACGATCGGCATCGCGCCCGAAGCGGCCGAACATCAGCCCGCGGACGGCGATGGTGAACGGCCGGAAGAAGAGATACCGCCGGTAATCGACCAGCCCTGCCGTGAACTGCCAGGTACCGAATGCCGGGGAGACCGACAAGCGCGACCGAGACCCCGCGAACGGCCCGACGTAGCCGAACAGCGTGTTGTCGTGCACGTGCGCGATCGAGGGCTGCACGAATGTCGCGGACGGACCGCCATCCTGAACGAGCTGCTGGTCGTTGACGTGTCCCGCTGTGTCGGAGAAGGTCAGCAGCGACAGTGTTGCTTCGGCGAGGTTGACTGCGTGCACGCCCAGCTCGATGCGGTTGAAGCGGCTGAAGGGATACGACGACTCCGCGAACAGGTCCCGAATGACGAAACGCCGAATCCGCGTCGTGGAGACGAGGCTGTCACCGCGCCGCGTCTTGTCGCTGCCGCCGTAGAAGTAGAGCGGATCCTGTGAGAACCCGCTCGCCCAATTCAGGCGATGCGACTGGTTGACGTAGAGACCGAGGAACTGCGCTTCGGCGATGCGACCGTTGATCGACCCGGCGAGCACCACTGTGTGATTTCCCAGGATGTCCGAGAGCGCGACTGCCGTACCGCCGAACACACCGCGGCCGAAGTTGTCGCGCTGGTACCCCACCGTCGGACGCGCGATGTAGTCGGCGGTAAACCGCACTTTGTAGGGCCGGAACGTGAATTCGTTCGTATCGGGCAGCGCGAGCGTCACGGAGTCGAGCAACGCGCGAACGGTCACGGGCGGAGGCGCCGCCGACGATTCAGCGGGCTGGGGCAGGGCCGATGGCCGGAATCCGGCCGCCGACCGATAGATCGAAGCCGGCGCGGACGTCGCGTGCAGCGTCGATGCGGCTCCCGTGCCGACCAGCGCGGTGGTCGTGGCGGCCGGGCTCACCAGCGGCGGAGCTTCCGCCTGCAACAACGTCACGACCGGCTGCGCGCTGGGGCCGCGATAGGGCGAGCGGCGCAGCGACCGCGGATTCTCCAGCGAGTACACGCTGTACTGGCCGTCCTCGTAGTAGACGAACGCCATGCGGTCGGCCTGCGGCGCCCACGTCAGCACGGGCGACAGCGGCGTGATGCCCTGGACACCCGTGAACATGTTCGTGAGCTGATAGATCTGAGCGTCGACCATGTCGTACAGGAAGACGTTGTTGATCCCGGTGCGGTCGGAGACGAACGCCAACGAACGGCCGTCGGGGGCCCACTGGGGATTGATGTTCTTCCCGACATCCATGTTCCCGAGCAGGTCGATGGCGCCGGTGTCGAGGTGGAGCAGCGCGATGCGGAGATTCCCGAAGCGCAGCAGATCGAAATCCGTCTCACCGCCCCGGTCTGTCACGAACGCGATGGTCTTCCCGTCGGGCGACCACGCCGGATGGAGATCCGCAAACTTGTCGTTGGTGAGCCGCCGCAGTCCGGTCCCATCGCGATTGATCGTGTAGAGATCGGTGAACCCGTTGCTGAATCCGGTGAAGACGAGCTGCTGTCCGTCGGGCGACCACTGCGGCGTCTGCAGCCCGTTCAGGCCGACGTGGACCCGCCGAGTTGATGAAGCGCAGGCTCTCGTAGTTGTTGTTCTGCGTGGACTTCACCAGGCGCTGCAGCACGTGTCCCGTCTCGGCGTCGGCGAGCCACAGATCCACGAAGAAACCGCCCTGATCGCCGAAGAAGGCGAGGCGCTTGCCGTCCGGCGTGAGCGCCGGCGCGAGGAAGATGCGCCCCCGCGAGTGCCGCTGGGTCAGCGTCGGCTCCGCGATGCGGCGCGCGCGATAGTGATCGCCCAGCTGCGGCAGGAACGTCGTCTGAATCGCGTCGCGCCAGTCGTTCGAGAGATCCTCGAGCGAGCGCCCCAGCGCCCGCTTGAAGGCGGCCTCGAGTCCGGACGTCGCCGAGCTCTGGAGGATCTCCCCGATCACCTCATCGCCCCATTTCTCGCCGATATAGGCCCACAGCGCGTGTCCGTACCGGTAGGGGAAGATGTAGGGATCGTTCGTCATCTCCTCGATCGAGGGGAGATGGCCCTCGAGCGCGGCGTCGCGCACCCACATCGCCGTTTCCGGGTCGATCGGTCCGCGTGACAGGTACTCGGCCATTCCTTCCATGAACCAGAGCGGTGGATTGACGGCCACCAGCGTCTGCACGCCGGCGCCGGGACGGCCGCGGCTGTACACGTCGTACTGGAACTGGTGCACCATCTCGTGCTGCAGCACGTGCTCGAACTCCGCGTACGAGCCGGTGAAGGGAAGCACGGCGCGGTGCTTGAAGAACTCCGTGACGCCGCCGAGTCCCTCGCCCGTGGCATCGACGACGTTCGTCTGCTGGAAATCGGACTGCGAGGCGTACAGGATGATCGGCTTGCGGCTCTGGAACTGATGATGGAGGATGCGCGACAGGCGGGCGTACGCTCGCTCGGCCATGCGCGCGGCATCCAGCGCACCGCCGCGCTCATCGGGATAGTAGTAGATGTCGAAGTGTTCGGTCTGAATCGATTGGAAGTTGAAGCTGCGGTACTGCACCTTGTTCTGACCGAAGTACTGGGCGGCCGCGGGCGTTGCGAGGGTGCTGAGTCCCAGCACGACAATCAGACGAACCACGGTGCGTCGCATACCTGCCTAGCCTTTCGCGCTCCCCGATGAATCGCCTGCAGCTACAACGGGAGCATCGCCCCACAGCCGTTCGAGCTGGTAAAAGTCACGCAGCTCGGGATGAAATACATGCACCACGAAGTCCACATAGTCGAGCAAGACCCAGCGCCCCTGTGCCAGTCCTTCCACATGATGGGGCTCGAGCCCCGCCGGCGCGAGTGCCGTAACAAGATGCTCCGCCATTCCCCGTACGTGGGCGTTCGACGTTCCAGAAACGATCACGAAGTAATCGGTGGCGCCGCACAGACCACGCAGGTCCAATACCACGGGATCGATCGCTTTGCGGTCCAGCAACGCGTCCACAACCAGCGAGAGAACCGCGGAACCTCCAGTGTTAGGCATAGCGGCGATCACCGGCGTGATCGGCGTCACCAGACATTGTTAGTCCTTCACCACCGTGACATGCACTTCGGGCCGCACCTCAGGATGGATCTTGATCCCGACCTTGTATTCACCCAGCTCGCGAATCGGCTCCGCCAGGTCGATTTTGCGTTTGTCGACGCGGATGCCCAGCTCTTCGAGCTTGCGCTGGATGTCGCTCGCCGTGACCGAGCCGTAGAGCTTCTCCTCTTCGCCAACCTTCACCTCGAAGGTGAGTTTCACGTCGGCCAGCCGCGTGGCTTCCGTCTCGGCCGCCGACTTCTCGGCAGCGTGTTGCTTCGCGAGGCGTTCGCCTTCGAAGGCGATCTTCTTCTTATTCGCCTCCGTCGCCGGATAGGCGAGCCCCTTGGGCAGGAGATAGTTGCGGGCGTAGCCGTCCTTCACCTTTACGACTTCACCGATCTTGCCCAGATGCTGCACGTCCGCCCGCAGAATGATTTCCATCGCTCGAGTCCTCAAGGTGTATTGGACCGCTGCCGCTCGCGCGCTTCCGCCAGCCGGCGCCGGTATTGGTACCACGTATCGGTGATGCCGAGCGTGCACAGGCCCGGGAGCACGAACACCAACGGCACGGCCAACGCCGCCGCCACGGCGCCGACGATCACCAGCGTCAGCGCCGAGATGCCGAACGCCTCGGCAAATGTCACGACGATCGCGGCGCCGCGCAGCACGTACAGCGTACTCGCCACGAGTCCCAGGTTCGTGCCCGCCACCTGCACGAAGCTCGACACCGGTAGAATCAGGACACCCAGCCACGCGACGATACCCCACACCCACCCGTCGCCCATGTAAAAGTCCCTGAAGCGTGCCGGGGGCGCGCTCTCCGTCGAGGCAAGCGCGGCAACCCGGCCGTACAGCTGCCACGCCAGCGCCAGCCCCGCGAGTGTCTGCAGCGCGAGCATGCCGGGCCAGGTGAGACTGACGAAGCGCACCATCGGCTCGTAAATCGGGAACGTATCGGGGGCGACCTCCACGATGGTTCGCATCGTGATGCTCGCCTGCCTGGTCGCTTCCCATCCGAGCGCACCCCACGCCTCAGATCCCCAGATCGCCTGAATCAGCACCGCCGACCCGAGTCCGGCCGCAACGATCGCCCGGAAGGCCTGGCGCAGGATCGGCGCGGGCTCGAGCAGCACGAAGGACACGAACGCCCCGGTCGCGAGCACGATGTAGGCGCTCTGCGCGGCGGCAAGGCGGCTGCCGCTCCCGCCGCTGACGACGAGCAGCGCGAGACTCACCGCCCCGATCATCGCCGCGATCGGCTGCCGCCAGGTGGAGCTTCCGCCGGGCGCGAGGATCAGCAGCACGGCGCACGGCAACCCCACCAAGCTGGGGTGCGCCCACAGCATGAACGCCGTGAGCGCCAGCAGCAGGCGCCACCACGACTGTTTCGTAGTTATGCGGTGTGACCCTTGATGTAAGGAATGAGCGCCAGCTGCCGCGCGCGCTTGATCGCGGTGGCGAGCTGCCGCTGGTGGCGCGCGCACATCCCGGACAGCCGGCTCGGCAAAATCTTCCCACGTTCCGTGAGAAAGCGGCTCAACGTGCGATCATCCTTGTAGTCGAGCACGCGCGCGCCGGATTCGCATACCGGACAGGTTTTGGCGGGACGTCTCACGCTTCCTCCTCTTCCAGCTCTTCTTCTTCGGGAGCGACGGCGGCAGCCACCACCGGTTTCGGCTGCTCCTTCGCGGCCTCGACGCACATGTACCGCAGCACGCCTTCATCGAGCTTCACGGCGCGCTCGTACTCGGGCAGCAGATCACCCGCCGCCGAGAACTCGGCGACGACGTAGTAGCCGGTGTCTTTCTTCTTGACCTTGTACGCCATCGTCCGCTTGCCCCAATGGGACACGTTCGACAGCGTGCCCTTTCCGTCCTTGGTGAGCAGGGCATGAAAACGATTGAGTTTTTCGGTGATTGCCGGCTCGTCCAGCGAGCTATCAAAAATGTAAACCGTCTCGTACCGACGACTCATGCCACCTCCCTTTGGTCATAGGTGACCCGATGCGGTGGAAGGCACCGAGTAGGGAATATGTGAGCGATAAAGCTAACCGGCGTGCAAAGGCGTGGGAAGGCGTGTATTGTAGATCATGCTCCTTGTCACGGTGGCGATCGTCGCCTCGTCGATGCAGGCGCAGGCATTTCCCGACACCACCGCCCGCATTCTCGGCGCGGCCATTTCCTCATACAACGGACGCCCGCTTGCGGGCGTGATGATTTCGGCGCCCGAAGTCCACAAGTTCGTCGTCACGGATGCGGACGGGCGGTTTGCCCTCGGCGGATTGCCGGCCGGAAAGCGTGCGATCCGAGTCTCCTACGAAGGGCGCCAGACCCAGGACTACGTGTTCAGCCTGCAGGGGCAGCGGACGATACGAATCTCCGTGCTGCTCGACGTCGATGCCGTCGATCTCGATCCCGTCGTCGTGGAAGCGCGGCAGGCGAACCTGTGGCGCGACCTGGCGGGATTCTATGAGCGGCGCCGGGCGTATCACGGTTTCGGCCACTTCTTTACGCGGGAAGAAATCACGCAGATGCGGCCCACGCGGCTCAGCGGCCTGCTCACGCTCGAGGGCATCGTCACGCGGTGCTATCAGGACTGTCGCCCCACGCGAGTCACGCACGGCACGATTTGCCCGGTTCCCGTCAGCGTCGACGGCGTGGCGTACCGCGAAGTGGATTACGATCAGATTCAGGTCTCCGACGTCGCCGGTATCGAGGTCTACCGCGGTGTGCCGCCGGCCGATTTGAGTCACTCCGTGCTGCCGAGTCCCGGCTCGTCGATGTGGATGGGTCCGGGGCGCTCGGCCGCGGGGCAGTGCGGCCTGGTGGAAAGCTGGACGCGGTAGGGGTATCACGGGAGAGCCGCCAGACTGAGGTGCCCCACGTCGCTCCGCCCGCAGTGGTACGCTGCTGCTCTCCTTGTGGTCGCCGGGAGTGCTCCGGCGTTACTCGTTTCGCAGGTGGATACCACCGCCACCATCCGCGGCACTGCGGGATCCAGCCTCAATGGTCATCCGCTCGTCGGCGTGATGATCTCCGTGCCCGTGGTGCAACGGTTTGTGGTTTCCGACTCGACGGGTCGCTTCGAGTTGAGAGGCCTTCCAGCCGGCCGGCAACGCATTCGAGTCAGCTACCAGGACCGGAACACCGAGGACTACGAGTTCGCGCTGCAGCGGGGCAAGGTCAAGAAGATCGTCGTGCTGCTCGACGTCGCCGCGGTCGATCTCGACCCCGTCGTGGTCGAGGCGCAGGCCCGCGATTTCTCACGCAACCTGGCGGGCTTCTACGACCGGAAGAAATGGTACTCCGGGTTCGCGCGATTCTACACGAGAGAGGATATCGAACACTCGCACCTCGTCCGGCTGAGCTCGCTTCTGGCTCGCGAAGGGATAACGATGCGGGAAGGGCCACAGGGCTATGTCCCGGCGATGTGGAATCGTGGGAACCTGTGCGTGGTCGCCGTGGCAATCGACGGGATGCCGTTCCGGGAGCAGGACTACGATGACGTCCAGATCGATGAGGTGCAGGCCGTCGAAGTGTATCGCAGTTCTTTTATGGCCTTGGGCATGATGCCGCAGATCGCGACCTTTACCCCGGGGGGCTTCGTCGGAGCGAGGGCTTGCGCCTCGGTCCTGATCTGGACGCGCTAGACGTTGAAGCGAAATAACAGAATGTCGCCGTCCTTCACGACGTAGTCGCGGCCTTCACTGCGCACCAGGCCTTGTTCGCGGGCAGCCTTGTAGCTGCCTGCTTTCACAAACTCCCCAAACCCAACCGTCTCGGCGCGGATGAATCCGCGCTGAAAGTCGGAGTGGATCTCGCCCGCCGCGTCGTACGCCGTGTCGCCGCGATGCATGGTCCAGGCGCGCACCTCGTTCTCGCCCACCGTGAAAAATGTCTGCAGGCCGAGGAGCCGGTGGCCGGCGTGGATCAGGCGGTCGAGTCCCGGCTCTGAGACGCCTGCGCTCGCAAGATATTCCTTCCGCTCATCGCCCGAGAGCTCGCCGAGCTCGGCTTCGAATTTGGCGGAGAAGGGCACGATCTCCGCTTCTTCGTGGTGGTTCTGCACCGCGGCCCGGAGCTTGTCGATCCATTTGCCGCCACCGGACGCGAGGTCGTCTTCGTTGACGTTGGCAGCATAGAGGATCGGCTTGGCGGTGAGCAGTCCGAGCGTGCGCAGGAACTTGATCGCGTCGCCGTGTTCGCCCGCTTCGCGCGCGCCGCGCCCCGCGTTCAGCTCCTGCACCACGCGCTCGAGCAGCATGAGCTCGAGCTGGGCTTCCTTATCGCCGGCGCGCGCCGACTTGCGCGTCTTGTCGAGCCGGCGCTCGACCACGGCGAGATCCGCCAGCGCGAGCTCGCTCGTGATGACGTCGTGGTCGCGCACCGGATCGACCGGGCCCATCACGTGCACGACGTCGGGGTCTTCGAAGGCGCGAATCACGTGCACGACGGCGTCCACTTCGCGGATGTGTGACAGGAACTGGTTGCCGAGTCCCTCGCCCTGGGACGCGCCCTTCACGAGGCCGGCGATGTCCACGAACTCGACGACCGCGGGGATCTTCTTTTTGGGCTTGACCACCTCGTTCAGCTTTTCGAGGCGCGGGTCAGGGACCTCGACCACGCCGACGTTCGGTTCGACGGTACAAAAAGGATAGTTCTCCGCTGCAGCCGCTTTCGAGGATGTCAGAGCGTTGAAGAGGGTGGATTTCCCGACGTTGGGGAGCCCGACAATTCCTAAGCGCAGCATCAGGTCTTAAGCCACTTCTCGACAGCCTCGATCATGGCTGGCGTCAACGCTTCGACCTGCTCGCGCTCCGACGGTTCGAATGGGTTGAGCACATAATCGGCCCAGTCACCGATTCCCTCGGGAAGTGGGCCGACCCCTATGCGCAACCGCGCGTATTGCTGCGATTGCAGCGCGCCCTCGATGCTCTTGAGGCCGTTGTGTCCACCGGCCGAGCCGTCAGGCCGGAAGCGGAACGTGCCGAGGGGGATCTGGAAGTCGTCCACGAGAATGAGGAGATCGCGAGGCGGCGTGAAGGTCGGATCGGCGCGGAGCGAGGCGAGCGCCGCGCCGCTGCGGTTCATGAACGTCGTGGGCTTGAGAATGCGCACGGGAACGCCGGCCACCGTGCCTTCCGTCGCGCGCGCGCGCTCGGCGCGACGGAAGGGAGGAAGCTGCCAATGCTCGGCGACGGCGTCGGCCAGGAGAAAGCCGGCATTGTGGCGCGTCGCCGCGTATTCCGGACCTGGATTGCCCAGGCCGACGACGGCGCGCAGAAACTACTCTTCCTTCTTGCCCTTGGGCTTCTCCTCTGCTTTGGGCGCAGCCTTGCCTTCGGGTGCGGGGGCCCCTTCGACTTCTTCGCCTTCCTCGCCCTCGCGGACCTTGCGGATCAGCTCGGGCTCGGCGACCTCGGTCGCGGCCTCGGCGGCCGGCGCGGCGACTTCCTCGGCGCGCGGCGGCACGACCGTCGCAATCGTCAGATCGGCGCCCGTGAGGATGACGGCTTGGGGGATGGTCAGATCGCGCGTGTGGAGCGAGTCACCGATCTTGAGCGCGGTCACGTCCAGCTCGACGCGGTCGGGGATGTCTTCGGGCAGCACTTCGATTTCGACTTCGCGCGTCACCTGATCGAGCACGCCGCCCGCGTTCCGGACGCCGTCGGGCGTTCCCACGAGGTGCACGGGAACCTTGAGCCTGACCTTCTCGTCCGCTTTGATCTCGTAGAAATCGACGTGGATGATGTCGGGGCGGATCGGATGGCGCTGAATCTCGCGAATCAGGGCCCGCGCCGTTTTGCCGTCCACGGTGAGGTCGATGAGCGTGCTTTCCGGCTCGACGCCGGTGAGCGCCTTCTCGAGCGCGAGCGCGTCCACCATCAGCGGCTGCGTGGCTCGCCCGTGGCCATAGATCACGGCCGGAACCTGCTTCTGGAAGCGCGCCTGCCGCGCCGCGCCCTTGCCTGTTTTCTCTCGTGCGGTAGCACTGAGAGCCACTGTCTGCGCCATACTCGCCTTCTCCTATCGTCGCCTTTTCCTAGCGTCGCCTTAGCCTAGCGTCGCTCAATCAAAGAGCGAGCTCACGGATTGATTCGAGTGTTCGTAGCCGATCGCTTTCGCCATCAAGCTTGCGATCGATAACACCTTCAGCTTCTCGAACTGCTTCTCGTCCGGAATCCGGATCGTATTCGTGACCGTCACTTCTTCGATCGGGGCCG
>QHUF01000069.1 GCA_003221075.1 Gemmatimonadota bacterium | reverse complement strand
TCGGCATCCTGGCGCCGACGTTGACACGCGAGTTCGGCTGGCATGAGACGGACTACGCCGCGATCGTGTCGTGGTTCAGCGTCGCCTACGGCGTTGGCCTGCTCGGCATGGGACGCTTCCTCGACCGCATCGGGGTGCGGCGTGGACTCGCCTGCTCCGTCGGTCTCTGGAGCCTGGCTGCGATGGGTCACGCGCTGGTCCGCACGGTCACCGGGTTCAGCGTGGCGCGCGCCCTCCTCGGCATTGGCGAGTCGGGCAATTTTCCCGCGGGCGTGAAAGCCGTGGCCGAGTGGTTCCCCAAGCGGGAGCGGGCGCTCGCGACCGGGATCTTCAACGCAGGCAGCAACGTGGGCGTGGTGCTCGCTGCGCTGCTCGTCCCGTGGATCGCGCTGGCGCTGGGGTGGCGTTGGGCGTTCGTCGCCACGGGAGCGCTCGACCTTGTCTGGCTCGCCGTGTGGCTCAGGTTCTACCGGCAGCCGAGCGAGCACCCGCGGCTGTCGGACGTCGAGCTGACGTGGATCCGCAGCGATCCGGTGGAGCCGGCCGGCCAGGTCCCCTGGCGCAGTCTGCTGGCGCGCCGCCAAACGTGGGCGTTCATCGTCGGCAAGGCGATGACCGACCCGGTCTGGCTCTTCTATCTGTTCTGGCTTCCCAAGTTCCTGGATGCAACCTTCGGCGTTCGGCTCGCGGGACTGGCCGCGCCGCTCGTGGTGATCTATGTGGCGGCGGACATCGGGTCGGTCACCGGCGGGTGGGTCTCCGGCGCGCTCATCAAGCGCGGCTGGAGCCTCAATCGCGGCCGCAAGACCGCGTTGCTCATCGCGGCCTTGAGCATCGTTCCGACGACGCTCGCGCCATCGGCCCGCAGCCTGTGGGTCGCCGTCGGCGTTGTGGCCGTGGCCGCCGGCGCGCACCAGTGGTGGTCCGCCAACCTGTTCACCACGGTGAGCGACATGTTTCCCCGCCATGCGGTCGGGTCTGTTGTCGGCCTGGGCGGGTTCGCGGGCATGCTTAGCGCCTTCGCCTTTCAACGCTTCACCGGTGCCCTGCTCGAGGCGACGGGCGGTAGCTACTCGCCGATCTTTGCGGTGCTGGGGGTCGCGTATGTGGGGGCGTTGGCGCTGCTGCATCTGCTCGCCCCGCGGCTCGAGCCCATCGCGGTGCGCGGCGCGGACGTGGGGTAGCTTGCCGCCCGGCAGTCATCAAGTCAGTTTATCACTATGAAGATTGCCGATATTCGCGCGACCCCCGTCTCAGTACCGCTCGAGGCGCCGCTGCGCCACGCCAACGGCTGCCACTGGGGCCGCTTCGTGCGGACGATCGTCGAGGTCGAGACCGACACCGGCCTGCTGGGCCTGGGCGAGCTGGGGGGCGGTGGCGAAAGCGCCACCGCCGCGGTCCAAGCCCTGAAATCGTACCTCGTCGGGCGCGACCCGCGGCGGATCGAAGAGCTGCGCTTCCTCATCGCCAATCCGACCGCGTCGCTGTACAACCAGCGGACGCAGCTGCTCGCCGCGATCGAGTTCGCCTGCCTCGATGTGTTGGGTCAGGCCTGGGGCGTGCCGGTATCCGACATCCTCGGGGGCCGCCTGCGCGATCAGGTGCCGTTCGCGTCGTACCTGTTCTTCCGCTACGCCAACCCCGTAGACGGCTCGGGCGAGGTGCGGACCGTGGAGCAGCTCGTCGCCCAGGCCCGCGCCTTGAAACAGCAGTCAGGATTCCGCACCCACAAACTCAAGGGCGGCGTGTTTCCACCGCGCTACGAGCTGGAATGCTATCGCGCCCTCGCAGCCGCCCTCCCGGACGACAACCTGCGCTTCGACCCCAACGGGGTCTGGTCCACGGAGCAGGCCGTCTGGTTCGGCCGGCACATCGAGGACCTGAACAACGACTACCTCGAGGATCCGGTGTACGGGCTGCACGGAATGCGGCGCGTCCGCGAGCGGGTCCGCATGCCGCTGGCCACGAATACCGTCGTCGTCGGGTTTGAGCAGTTGGCAGCCAACGTGCTCCAGCCCGCCGTGGACGTCATCCTCCTGGACACGACGTTCTGGGGAGGGATCCGCCCGTGCGTGAAGGCCGCGGGTATCTGCGAGGCGTTCCAGTTCGGCGTCGCCGTGCATTCATCCGGGGAGCTGGGCATTCAGCTCGCGACGATGCTGCATCTCGGCGCTGTCGTCCCGAACCTCACGTTCGCCGCCGACGCGCACTACCATCACCTCGTGGACGACGTGATCGCAGGCGGGAAGCGAGAGTACTGCAACGGCATGATGCCCGTGCCCACTGCCCCAGGACTCGGCATCACGCTCGATCGCGAGCGCGTCGCGCAGTATCACGAGGAGTTCCGACGCCTCGGCGCCTACCCCTACGACCAGGATCCGCTGCGGCCCGGCTGGGCGCCCTTGATTCCCAACTCCCGCTGGGCCGATCCGAAAGACGCGCGCATCCCACCCGTGCCCGTCTGAGGTCGTCGCCCCCGTGCGGCCGCTCGCCCTGGTCACGGTTCTGGCACTGTGCGGCCTACTCAGCAGCGCTCGCGGGCAGATCTCCGCACCGGAAGATGGGTACGACCTGTGGCTGCGCTACGCGCGAGTCGCCGATACCGCCCGCCTCGCTGAATATCGCTCCGCCATCAGCGAGCTGGTCCTTACGTCGGGCGAGCCGACGATGCAGTCCGCGCGTGACGAGCTCGCCCTTGGCCTGAACGGATTGCTGGGACGCCCGGTGCCGGTCGCGGACGCGCCGACACGCGATGGCACGCTGGTCGTGGGAACGCCGGCGAATTCGCCCACGATCGCGTCGCTGCCACTCGCCGCGGCGCTGCGCGATGCGGGACCCGAGGGGTTCGTCATCAGGGCGCTGCCGGTACGGGGCCACCATGCGATCGTCGTCGCCGCGAACCGCGACATCGGCGTCCTGTACGGCGTGTTTCACCTGCTGCGCCTGCTCCAGACCGACGAACCGCTCACAGGGTTGGACGTGGTGAGCGCCCCGCGCTACGGCCTCCGCCTGCTCAACCACTGGGACAACCTCGACGGCACCGTGGAGCGCGGCTACGCCGGCGCGTCGCTGTGGGAGTGGGCACGGCTTCCCGACTCTATCAGCCCGCGTTACCGCGATTACGCGCGGGCCAACGCGTCGATCGGGATCAACGGTACCGTGCTCACGAACGTGAACGCCAACTCGGCTGTCCTCACTCCGGCATATCTCGTGAAGGTCGCGGCTATCGCCCGAGTCTTTCGCCCCTACGGCATCAAGGTGTATCTGACGGCCCGCTTCCGCGCGCCGATCGAAATTGGCGGACTACCCACCGCCGATCCCCTGGACGCGCGCGTCCGTGCCTGGTGGGCGGTGAAGGCCGACGAGATCTATCGGGCGATTCCGAACTTCGGCGGCTTTGTCGTCAAGGCCAACTCCGA
>QHUF01000232.1 GCA_003221075.1 Gemmatimonadota bacterium | reverse complement strand
GATCCTGAGCTCGCCGACCGCACCTACATCGAGCCGGTCACCCCGGACTGGGTGCGTAAAGTCATCGAGCGCGAGAAGCCGGACGCGTTGTTGCCCACGATGGGCGGCCAGACCGCCCTCAACGTCGCCATGGCGCTCGCCAACGACGGCACGCTGCAGAAGCACCATGTCGAGCTCATCGGCGCGAACGCCCGTGCCATCACGATGGCGGAAGATCGCGCGGAGTTCAGCGCGGCGATGCGTCGCATCGGCCTCGCGACGCCCACGGGGCATACGGTCACCACCGTGGCCGCGGCGCTGGAGGCGGTGGGCGACGTCGGCTATCCGGCGATCATCCGGCCATCGTACACGCTCGGCGGCACCGGCGGCGGGGTCGCGTACAATCGCGCGGAGTTCGAAGAGATGGTGGAGCGCGCGCTCGAGCTCTCGCCGGTACACTCCACCCTGATCGAGCGCAGCGTCCTCGGCTGGAAAGAGTTCGAGTTGGAAGTGATGCGCGACCGGCGCGACAACGTCGTGATCGTATGCTCGATCGAAAACCTCGATCCGATGGGCGTGCACACGGGCGATTCGATCACCGTCGCGCCGGCGATGACGCTCACCGACCGCGAGTACCAGCGCATGCGCGACGCGGCGATCGCCGTCATCCGCGAAATCGGCGTCGAGGCCGGCGGCTGCAACATCCAGTTCGCGGTCAACCCGGCCGACGGCGAAATGCTCGTGATCGAGATGAACCCCCGCGTGTCGCGCAGCTCGGCCCTCGCCTCGAAGGCGACCGGCTTCCCGATCGCGCGCATCGGGACGAAGCTCGCCGTCGGGTACACGCTCGACGAGCTGCCCAACGACATCACCAAGACCACTCCTGCCTCCTTCGAGCCGGTGCTCGACTACGTGGTCGTGAAGGTGCCGCGCTTCGCCTTCGAAAAGTTCCCCACCGCCGACTTCCGGTTGACGACGCAGATGAAGTCGGTGGGCGAAGCGATGGCGATCGGGCGCACGTTCAAGGAGGCGTTCCAGAAGGGACTGCGCGCGCTCGAAATCGGCCGGCCTGGATGGGTCCTGGGCGCGACGCCGGCGGACGACCGGCTGACGAGCACGACGCCCGAGGATTTGCGTGTCGCGCTCCGCACGGCGACGCCCGAGCGGATCTTCCAGATCAAGCGCGCGCTCCTCGCCGGCCTCACGGTGGACGAGATCGCGCAGGCTTCCGGCATCGACCCCTGGTTCCTCTATCAGCTCGAGGAGCTCGTCGCGGCGGAGCGCTGGTTCAGCGGGCTCCCGATCGTCGGGGCGAGGGAGCTCAAGCGCATGAAGCGCCTGGGATTCTCCG
This sequence comes from Gemmatimonadota bacterium, assembly GCA_003221075.1. Classification (GTDB taxonomy): domain Bacteria; phylum Gemmatimonadota; class Gemmatimonadetes; order Gemmatimonadales; family GWC2-71-9; genus 20CM-2-65-7. Next base: position 14,358 of record QHUF01000232.1, on the reverse strand, counting down.
ACCACCAGCTCGCCGCGCTGCGCAACACCACCGAGTCGGCGATGCGCGAACAGCGCTGGAGCCTCGGTATCCACCCGGCCTACAAGACCGTGGACACCTGCGCCGGCGAGTTTCCGTCATCCACGCCGTATCTCTATTCGTCCTACGACGAGGAGAACGAGTCCGAGCCGTTCGGTGAGCAGGGCATCGTGATTCTCGGCAGCGGTCCGAATCGCATCGGGCAGGGTGTCGAATTCGACTACTGCTGCGTGCGCGCCGGGCTCGCGTTCCGCGAGCTCGGCTTCAAGACGATCATGATCAACTCGAATCCCGAGACGGTGTCGACCGACTTCGACATCTCGGACAAGCTGTACTTCGAGCCGCTGACGTTCGAGGATGTCGTGGAGATCACGCGCTGGGAGCGGCCCAAGGGGGTCGTGGTCCAGTTCGGCGGCCAGACGCCGTTGCAGCTCACCAAGCCACTCGAGGCGGCGGGCGTGCCCGTGCTGGGCACATCGCCCGACGCGATCGACATCGCCGAGGACCGCGAGCGCTTCGAGGAGCTAGCGGACCAGCTGGGCATCACGCAGCCGCCCAATGGGATCGCCCGCTCGGTCGACGAGGCCGTCGGGGTCGCGCAGCGGATCGGCTACCCGGTTCTGGTGCGGCCGTCCTACGTGCTCGGCGGCCGCGCGATGGAGATCGTGTACGATGACGGCTCGCTGCGCGATTACTTCGTCAAAGCAGCGCGCGTCGCGCCGGAACACCCGGTGCTGATCGACCGCTTCCTGGAGGACGCCTTCGAGGCGGACGTGGATGCGATCGCCGATGGGACGCGCTGTGTGATCGGCGGCGTGATGCAGCACATCGAGGACGCGGGCGTGCATTCGGGCGACTCCGCCTGCGTGTTGCCGCCCTATTTGATCGGCGATCGTCAGGTGGACGAAATGCGGCGCCACACCCAGGCATTCGCCAAGGCGCTCGGCGTGGTGGGGCTGCTCAACGTGCAGTACGCCATCAAGAACGGCGTTGTCTACGTCCTGGAGGTCAACCCGCGGGCGTCGCGGACCGTGCCGTTCGTGAGCAAGGCCACCGGGGTCCCCCTCGCAAAGCTTGCAGCGGCGGTCATCGTCGGGCGGACACTGGACGATTTGGGCCTTCCCGATGAGCTTCCCGTCGCCGGGGTAGCCGTGAAGGAGGCCGTCTTCCCCTTCACCAAACTGCCCGGTGTGGATACAGTGTTGGGGCCGGAAATGCGCTCGACCGGCGAAGCGATGGGTCTGGCGGACAGTTTTGGCATGGCGTTCGCGAAGGCGCAGATCGCGGCGGAGGGCAGCCTGCCCCTCGAGGGCACGATCTTCGTCACGGTGAACGACCACGACAAGCCGACCGTGTTGCCGATCGCCCGCCGCTTCCACGAGCTGGGGTTTCGCATCCTGGCGACGGAGGGGACGGAGCGCTATCTCCGGGGCCGCGGTGTGCCGGCGGAGCGGGTGCTGAAGGTGCACGAAGGACGCCCGAACGCGATCGATCTGATCGTGTCCGGCGAAGTGCAGTTGTTGATCAACACGCCGCTGGGGAAGTTCACGCAGGTGGACGACTACGCCATCCGGCGCGCCGCGCTGGTGCACCGGGTGCCGTACACGACGACCATGTCCGCGGCGAGTGCCGCGTGTGATGCGATCATTGCGCTCCGCAGCCGCACCGGGAGCGTCAGGAGCTTACAGGAATGGCACGAAAAAGCGAACGGCGAAAAAGCGCGGACCGGCGGGCAGATAGCGGCAGCAAACGCGTAGCCAAGCCCGCCAAAGGGGCGAAGGTCGCGAAGGCCGCGCCTCCACCCCCGCCCGCGCCAAAAATAAGATTCCGCGGCAAGCTGCTCGAGAACGAGCCGCTGTCGCGCTATAACACCTGGCGGATCGGCGGCCCGGCGCGCTACCTCGCGATGCCGGCCGACACCGAGGACGTGGTGCGCGCCCTGGAGCTGGCCCAGGACCGCGGGCTCCCCTGGCTCGTGCTCGGGCTTGGCTCGAACGTGCTGGTCAAGGACGGCGGCTTCCCCGGCGTCGTGATCCGGATGGGGAAGGGGCTGGACCGCTTTGAAATGAAAGGTGCGACGGCGATCGTCGGCGCGGGCATGCCGACGCCGATCCTGGCGCGCCGTACCGCCGAAGCGGGGTTTGTCGGCGTCGAGCGCTTCATCGGGATTCCCGGCACCGTGGGCGGCGGCATCTACATGAACGCCGGCTGCCACGGCGCGGAATTCGCCGAGATCGTCACGGAAGTGACGCTGATGGATCCCAAGGGCAAGGTCAAACAGCTGTCGCGCAAACAGATCTCCTTCAAGTATCGCTCGAGCAACATCGAGGGCGTTGTCCTCGAGGCGAAGCTCGTGCTGGGCGAAGAATCGCCCGCGAAGCTGAAGGAGCTGCAGTCCAAGTTGCTCCGCTGGCGCAAGGCCGGCACCCCATTCGATCAGCCGTGCTGCGGCTCGACCTTCACCAATCCCAGCGGCAGCACCAAGACCGCCGGGATGTTGATCGATGAGTGCGCCCTGAAGGGCTTCACGATCGGCGGGGCGCAGGTGTCCACGCTGCACGCCAACTACATCATCAACAAGGGCACCGCGACCGCGAGCGACGTCCTCAAGGTGATCGATCACGTACGCAAGACGGTCGCCAAGAAGACCGGCATCACTCTGGAGCTCGAGTGCAAGATCATCGGCAACTAAACTACTTCGCGCACGAGTCCAGCTACGTCGACGACGGGGCAACAATCGGCAACGGCACCAAGATCTGGCACTTTTCACACGTGATGGCGGGTGCCGTGATCGGCGAGCGTTGCAACCTCGGCCAGAACGTCGTCGTCATGCCCGGCACGAAAATCGGTACCAACGTCAAGATCCAGAACAACGTCTCGATTTACGAAGGCGTCGAACTGGAAGACGACGTGTTCTGCGGACCGTCCTGCGTGTTTACCAACGTCATGAATCCGCGCAGCCATGTCTCCCGGAAGAACGAATATCGCCGCACGCTGGTAAAGCGGGGCGGCTCGATCGGCGCCAACGCCACGATCGTCTGCGGCGTTACCCTCGGCGAGTACGCGTTTATCGGCGCGGGCGCGGTCGTCACCTCCGACGTGCCCGCGTACGGCCTGATGGTCGGCGTGCCGGCCCGCCGCGTGGGCTGGATGTGCCAATGCGGCGAGCGGCTGCATCCGGCCGGGGGTCAGGCGACCTGCGCCGCGTGCGGCGCAAGTTATCAGGAGTCCGGCGGTACCCTCCGTCAAACCACCCCTTCCCGAGTACGCGCCTCATGAATGTTCCGATGTTGGATCTGGTCGCACAATACGCAACGATCAAAGACGAGGTCCTGGCCGCGATGATGAAAGTCGTCGAGGCGCAGGTCTTCATCATGGGCCCGTCGGTGCCGCAGCTGGAGGTGGAGATCGCCCGCCTCTCGCACGCGAAGCACGGCATCGGTTGCGCCAGCGGCACCGACGCGCTGCTGCTGCCGCTCAAGGCGTTGAATCTCAAGCCGGGCGACGAAGTCATCACGACGCCGTTCACGTTCTTTGCGACCGCGGGGACGATCCACAACGCCGGCGGCACGCCGGTCTTCGTGGATATTCAGCCCGATACCTTCAACATCGATCCAGCGGCCGTGAAGCGCGCGATCACGCCGCGGACTCGCGCGATCGTCCCCGTGCATCTCTACGGCCAAATGGTGGACATGCTCGAGCTGATGACGATCGCGCGGGCCAAGGGCCTGAAGCTGATCGAAGACGCGGCGCAGGCGATTGGTGCACGCCGCAAGATGGACGGCGAGTGGCGGATGGCCGGCGAGCTGGGATGGGTGACGGGCTACTCGTTCTTTCCTAGCAAGAACCTCGGCGCGTGGGGTGACGGCGGGATGATCGTCACGTCGGACGACGCCGCGGCGGACCGTCTCAAGAAACTGCGGCTGCACGGCGGCGCCAAGCAGTACCACCACGAGGAAGTCGGCACCAACTCCCGCCTCGACACGCTCCAGGCCGCTGTGCTGCTCGCCAAGGTGCCGCACCTCGGCCAATGGTCCGCCAAACGGCGGGAGCACGCCGCCTACTATACCAAGGCGTTGGCCGACATCCCGGAGGTCACGCCGCCCGTGGTGGATCCGGCGAACGAGCACATCTTCCACCAATACACGCTGCGTGCCGAGCGGCGCGACGAGCTGCAGGGGCATCTAAAGAAGGAAGGGATCGGCCATGCGGTGTACTATCCGGTCCCGCTCCACCGCCAGCCCTGTTTTGCGCACCTCGGCTACAAGGATGGAAGCCTGCCGCAGGCCGAGCGGGCGGCCCGCGAGGTGATTTCGCTCCCGATTTACCCTGAGCTCACGCCCGCACAGCGCGACCGCGTGGTCGATACGATCCGCGGATTCTACCGGTGACGCGCCTCAAGATTGGCGTAGTCGGCGCTGGGGCGTGGGGACGCAATCACGTTCGTACCGTCGCTGGACTGGCGGAAGCGGAGCTTGCCGCGGTGTGCGATCCCGACGCCAAGGTTCGGGAGCGGGTGTCGCGGCAGTACCCCGGTGCTGTGGTAACGGGCGACATCCCCGTGCTGCTCAAGGCTGTGGACGCGGTCATTGTGGCGTCCCCCGCTGCCACACATGCGAAGGTTGCGCACCAGGTGCTCGAGGCCGGCAAACCAGTACTGGTCGAGAAGCCATTCGCGCTGAACGTGCGCGACGCCGAAGCGGTGGCCCGCCAAGGGGCCGAACGGGGCGTGCCAGTGCTGGTCGGCCATCTCCTGGTGTACCATCCTGCCGTCGAACGGCTGCGCGAGATGGTACAGAAGGGCGAACTCGGCAAGGTCTTCTACCTGTATGGACTTCGCGTCAACTTGGGGCAGGTCCGGAAAGACGAAAACGCCCTCTGGAGCTTTGGACCGCATGATGTATCAGTGGCACTCTACTTGCTTGGGGAGGAGCCCATACGGGTCGCTGCGCACGGCAAGAGCTATCTGCAGCCCGCGATCGAGGACGTCGTGTTTCTGACGATGGAGTTCGCGAGCGGCGTGCTGGCTCACGTCCAGCTGTCGTGGCTCGATCCCCATAAAGAACGGAAGCTCACCGTGGTAGGCGCCAAGAAAATGGTGGTGTTCGACGACATGGAGCCGCGCGAAAAGCTGCGGATCTACGACAAGGGCATCGATCGGCCCCCTGAGTACGGGTCGTTCGGCGAAAGCCTGGCGATCCGGGAGGGCGATATTTTCATTCCGCGGATCCCGAATGTCGAACCGCTCGCGGCCGAGCTCGCGCATTTTGTTCGGGCGGCGCAGGGACGTGAAGCGCCGCGCGCGAGCGCGGAGGATGGTGTGCGCGTTGTCCGCGTGCTGGAAGCCGCGTCCCGCTCGCTCGAGCGAGGCGGCGCTCCGGAGACCCCATGACCGCAACAGTCGCAGCCCCAACTATGATCGATACGCTCCTCGCGAAGGCGAAGGATCGCACCGCCGTGTTCGGTGTCGTCGGCCTCGGCTATGTCGGATTGCCCCTCGCGATGGAGGTTGTGCGCGCGGGTTATCGCGTGATCGGGTTCGACGTCAACTCCCGCGTCGTCGACGCGCTGAACGCGGGCCGCTCACACATTCTGGATGTCCCGGCCGCGACCGTCGCGGACGCCGTACAGGCGAAGAAGTTCTCCGCCACCGCCGACCTGACCCGCCTGAGAGAGCCCGACGTCATCTCCATCAGCGTGCCCACGCCGCTGTCCAAGACCAAAGATCCCGACGTGAGCTACGTGCTCGCGGCCACGGAGTCGGTGAAGCGGGCGTTGCGCAAGGGCCAGCTGGTGGTGCTGGAGTCCACGACCTATCCGGGCACGACACGCGAACTGATGCTGCCGGCGCTCGAAGCCACGGGCCTCAAGGTCGGGGAGGACTTTTTCCTCGCGTTCTCGCCCGAGCGCGTCGATCCCGGCAATGAGCGCTTCAACACGCGCAACACGCCCAAAGTGATCGGCGGTATCACGCCCGCTTGCCTGAAGGTCGCGATCGCCTTGTACCAGGGGGCGATCGACACGCTCGTGCCCGTCTCGTCGCCCGAAGCGGCCGAGTTGGTGAAGATCCTCGAGAACACATTCCGCAGCGTCAACATCGGGCTCGCGAACGAAATGGCGATCGTGTGCGACAAGCTCGGCGTGGATGTGTGGGAAGTGATCGAGGCCGCGTCCACCAAGCCGTTCGGGTTCATGAAATTCACGCCCGGGCCGGGCGTGGGCGGCCACTGCATTCCCCTCGATCCGCACTACCTCGCCTGGAAGATGCGGACGCTCAACTACAAGACCCGGTTCATCGAGTTGGCCGGCGAGTTGAACGCCGAGATGCCGGAGTTCTGGGTAGGGAAGGTCGTGGACACGCTCAACGACCAGGGGAAAGCGGTCCGGCGCAGCCGAGTCTTGCTCGTGGGTGTCGCGTACAAGAAAAACATCGACGATATCCGCGAGAGCCCGGCGTTGGACGTGATCCGCTTGCTGCATCTGCGCGGCGCCGAGGTGTCCTACCACGACCCGCACGTGCCGGTCCTGAAGGAAGACGGCATCGCGCTCAGCTCCGTGCCGCTCACCGCGGAGACGCTCAAGCAGGCCGACTGCGTCGTCATCGTAACCGATCACGCCGCGATTGACTACAAGCTGATCTCGCGGCACGCGCGCGCGGTGGTGGACACGCGGCATGTGTTGCCCAAGGCCGGTCCCCGCGGGTGAAGGTCGCCGTCGTCGGCACCGGATATGTAGGTCTGGTCGTGGGTGCCTGCCTCGCCGAGACGGGAAATGACGTCGTGTGCGCCGACGTCGATGCCTCCAAAATCACCAATCTCAAGGCCAACAAGCTCCCGATTTACGAGCCCGGGCTCGAGCCGGTCGTCGTCCGCAATCAGCGCGAGGGGAGGCTGACCTTCACGACCGACGTCGGCCACGCGGTGGAGCGCTCCGAGGTGGTATTCATCGCGGTGGGGACGCCCCCCGACGAAGACGGATCGGCCGATCTGCAGCATGTCCTGGCCGTCGCCACGACGATCGGCGAGCACATGAACGCGCCCAAGGTCGTCGTCACGAAGAGCACCGTCCCGGTCGGCACGGCCGAGAAGGTGCGGGCGCAGATCGCCGGCAAGACGACGACGCTGTTTCACGTCTGCTCGAATCCCGAATTCCTCAAGGAAGGCGCCGCGGTTGAAGACTTCATGAAGCCCGATCGCGTGGTGGTCGGCGTCGACTCCACCGATGCCGCCAGGGTGCTCGAGGAGTTGTACGCGCCGTTCGTGCGCACCGGGAATCCGCTGATCTTCATGGACATCGCGTCGGCCGAGATGACGAAGTACGCGGCCAACGCCCTACTCGCGACGCGCATCTCGTTCATGAATCAGATCGCGCAGCTGTGCGAGACGGTGGGAGCGGACGTGACACAGGTGCGGCGCGGCATCGGCTCGGACCGGCGCATCGGCCCGGCGTTCCTGTTTCCCGGCCCGGGGTACGGCGGTTCGTGCTTTCCGAAAGACGTCCAGGCGCTGATCCACACCGCGGAGGAGCGCAAAGTCCCGGTCGATATCCTCAAGGCCGTCGAGGCGGCGAACGCGCGCCAGAAGCGGCTCCTGTTCGAGAAGCTGGAGCGGCATTTCGACGGACAGGTGAAGGGCCGCGCCATCGCCGTGTGGGGGCTTGCCTTCAAGGCGGAGACGGATGACGTGCGGGCAAGCCCGGCCCTCGTCCTGATCGAGGCGCTGCTTGCGGCCGGCGCGACGGTCCGCGCGCACGATCCCGCCGCGCGCGAGACCGCGCGGCGTCATTTGGGAGATCGCGTGTCGTATGCGGACCACGCGTTCGATGCGCTCACGGGGGCCGATGCGCTCGCCATCGTGACGGAGTGGTTCGAATACCGCAACCCCGATTTTCCCCGGATGAAACAGCTCATGCGGCGGCCGCTCATCGTGGACGGCCGCAATCTGTACGACCCGGCCCGCCTCGCCAAGCTCGGCTTCACGTACGACAGCATCGGCCGCCGGGTGACATGCGCATCCTCGTAACAGGAGCCGGCGGCTTCCTGGGATCCCACCTCTGCGACCGGCTGCTCGCGGCCGGGCACACGGTCGTGGGCATGGACAACTTCCTGACCGGCCGCCCCGGAAACCTCACCCACCTCGAGGGCAACGCGCGCTTCAAGGTGCTGCGTCACGACGTCTCGATGTTCATCGACGTCGCGGGACCGCTCGACGGCATCCTGCACTTTGCCAGTCCCGCGAGCCCGATCGATTATCTCGAACACCCCATCCCGACCCTCAAGGTCGGTGCGCTCGGCACGCACAACAGCCTCGGTCTCGCCAAGGCGAAGGGCGCTCGGTTCCTGCTCGCGTCGACCTCCGAGGTGTACGGTGATCCCCTGGTCCACCCGCAGCCCGAGTCGTACTGGGGGAACGTCAATCCGGTGGGGCCCCGCGGCGTGTACGACGAGGCCAAACGCTTCGCCGAAGCGATGACGATGGCGTACCACCGCTACCACGGACTCGACACGCGAATCGTGCGCATCTTCAACACCTACGGCCCGCGCATGCGCCCGAAGGACGGGCGCGTCGTGTCGAACTTTATCGTGCAAGCGCTGCGGGGTGAGCCTCTCACCGTCTACGGCGACGGCTCCCAGACCCGCTCGTTCTGCTATGTGGACGATCTGATCGAGGGCATTATGCGTCTGTTCGAGCGCGGCAGCGCCGACCCCACCAACATCGGCAACCCGCACGAGTTCACCGTGCGGCAGCTCGCGGAGCGCGTGCTCGTGTTGACGGGGAGCAAGAGCAAGATTGTCGAGCGACCGCTGCCGGTGGACGATCCGCAGGTGCGCCAGCCGGACATCACGCACGCGCGCAAGACGCTGGGATGGGAGCCGAAGGTTTCGCTCGACGAAGGGCTCCGCCGCACCATCGAGTACTTCCGTGAGATCGTGAAGGACGAGAGAGTTCGACAGCCGTGAAGCAGGCGTTTCTGGTCACCGGCGCCGCGGGTTTCATCGGATCGCATGTGAGCGAGGCGCTCATCGGGCGCGGCCACGAGGTGACCGGGGTCGATAACTTCGATCCGTTCTATGCTCGCGACGTCAAAGAGGGCAATCTCTCCGGCCTTCGCAAGCTTCCCGGGTTTCGCTTCGTCGAAGCCGATGTCGCTCGCGATCCGATGCCGTTGGACGGCATCGCGGCCATCATCCATCTCGCGGCAAAGCCCGGCGTCCGGCCGTCTCTCGACGATCCCGGCTCCTACATGGAAGCGAACGTCACCGCGACCGCGCGTCTGATCGATGCGGCCCGCCGCGTGGGATTGTCGCGCATCGTGTTCGGTTCGTCGTCGTCCGTGTACGGGAACGCGACGCCCGCGCCATTCGCCGAGGATACGCCCGCCGTGTGGCCGATCTCGCCGTACGCGGCCAGCAAACGGGCGGGGGAGCTCCTCGCGCATGCCTTTGCGCACCTCTACCCGCTCAAAATCATCTGCCTGCGGTTCTTCACGGTCTACGGCCCGCGGCAGCGTCCCGATCTGGCGATCCACAAGTTTACGGACCTGATCGCCCGGGGACGCCCGGTGCGGATGCATGGAGATGGGTCGAGCGAGCGCGACTATACCTATATTACCGACTGCGTGGACGGTATCCTCGCCGCGCTCGAGTGGACCGCTGGTGCGGCTCCCGGCACGGTCGAGACGGTCAATCTGGGCGGCGGCGACCGCGTGCGCCTCGACCGCCTGATTGCGCTCATCGCCACGGCGCTCGGCCAGGAAGCGCGCATCGAGCGCCAGCCCGATCAGCCGGGCGACGTGCGGTTGACCGATGCCGATCTGGCCCACGCCGGACGCGTGCTGGGCTTCAAGCCGCGCGTCGGCATCGCGGAAGGCATCCGCAAGTTCGTAGACTGGTACGAGGAGGTTCATGGACGTCAGTCCCGAGCGCCTAGTCGAGCAGGCTAACGAGCGGTTTCAGCTGCAGGACTACTACGGTGCGATTCATCTCCTCGAGGAGGTCATCGCCACCGGCCGGGCGTTTGCCGACGCGCATCATCTGCTGGGTCTCTCGTACTCGCTCGCCGGACAGCCCGACAAGGCGCTGGAACAGCTCGATCGCGCCCTCGCGCTCAATCCGAACTACATCGAGGCCCTGATCCATCGCGCGCTCGTGCTGAACGAGCTGGGTCGCGAGGAAGAGGCGAACGCGGTGCTGCGGCGCGCCCGGCAGGTGACCTCGGAGCGGCGCGCGGGATTCCACGGCCACGTTGCGGCGAAACTTGCCAATCAACATGCGGCGCTCGCGCAAGCGTATTACGAAGCAGGTGGACTGAACGAAGCGGTCGCACAGTACGAGGCGGCGCTGGAGCTGGGCCCCGGCTTTCACGACCTGCGCTACAAGCTGGGCCGAGTGCTCCTCGAGGCCGGTCGCGCGTTGGACGCGCACGAGCATTTCCAGATCATCGTGCGCGAGCGCCCGTCCTTCCTCGATGCCGCCGCGATGCTCGGGCTGGCGTGCTACCTCGCTGGTGATGGGTTGGCGGCGCGCACCGTGTGGGAAGAGCTGCGAGCGCGACGGCCGGAAGATCCGAGGGTCGAGGCCTACCTCGCACTCCTTTCCCGTTCGGACGTGACCCCGGTTGGCGCCGACGGAGGCGGGGGCGCGGATGGCGGAGACGCCGCGAAACCAGACCGAAAGAAGAAAAAAAAGTGAAACGGCTCGTGCTGGTGTCGCTCGGCTTCTTGCTGGCTTGCACGCGTTCCGCCTCGAATCACGAGGAGCTCGGCGATCGTGCGTATGCCGCGGCCTCCTATGTCGACGCGCTGGCGGAATACCAGCTGGGACGCAAATCGAACGCGGGCAGCGCGGTGCTGCTCGCCAAGGTGGCCGCCGCGGCGATGCATGCCGAGGACTATGAGGCGGCGGCCGAAGCCTACGGCTCGCTCGCCAAGCGAGACCGCTCACGGGCTGACGAAGCCGCTGACGGGTTGGAACGGGTCGCGCGGGCCGCGCTCACCGCCAACGACCGCACCGCGCTGGCGAGCGCCCTCACGGGACTGCGCGAGGTCGCGCCCCGCCGGCCGCTCGGGCGATACGTCGTGCTCGCTGCCCTCGATGCGGTCGACCGGGGCGATACGGCCGAGGCGCGGGCCCTGTTGCCGGTTGCAGCGGCCTCGGCGGTCGACGCCGCGCGGGCCGACTCGCTACTGTTTGTGTACGGGATGACGCTGGTCCGGGTCCGCGACTGCAGCACGGCGGTGCGCGTCTTTGAGGGCGTGGTCAGGCGACAGCGGGCGGCCTCGGTGGTCGAGCAGGCGCGCGAGGGTCTGGGGCTGTGCGCGCTCGTGGAAGGCCAGATCGCGCTCGAGCAGGGCCGTCCGGCCGACGCCGAAGGATGGTTCCGCCGCGCGACGGCACCGGGGGCTTCGCCGGATGTCGTGCGAGGCGCGTTCCTGGGACTCGGCGACGTGCGCCTCGCGCAGGGCGACGTGGCGGGGGCGATGGAGAGTTATCAGCAGGCGCTCGCCGGCGGGACGCCCGGAGATACGATTTCGCAGCGCGCGCAGGAAAAGCTCAACGCGTTAGGAAAGGCTGAACCGGAATGACGATGCAACGGACGATCGGGATGCTGGCAATCGCCGTGGCCCTGAGTGGACTGGGAGGGGCCGCGTGTCATCCGCGCGGCCGCGTCCCGCGGGCCGCGCCGGTGGTGCCGACCGACATCGATCTCCGGCGTGCGATGGATCTGTTCCACCACGGCGATTTTCGCCGTGCGCAGACGATTCTGCAGCGTGTCAGCTTCGAGCTCATGCCTGGGACGCCCGAGCTGGCGGAGGTGCGGTATTACCTCGCCGAGTGCTGGTTCCAGCTCAGCGACTACGTGCAGGCGGCGAGCGAGTTCCGGAAAGTCGCCGACGAATTCTCGACTTCGGAATACGCGCCGCTGGCGCTCCTGAGAGCCGGCGACGCGAACCTCCGTCTCTGGCACCGGCCCGAGCTCGACCCGTCGTACGGCGAGACCGCCCTGGCGATCTATCAGGAGCTGGCGGGCCGCTTTCCCGACAGCGATGCGGCGGGGCGCGCCCGCCTGCACGTGGTGCGCCTCCAGAACCAGTTTGCCGAGAAGACATATAAGACGGGCATCTTTTATCTGCGGCGCAAAGCGTTTGACTCGGCGATCATCTATTTCAAAGACGTGGTCGCCAATTACCCCACCACGCAGCGGGCGCCCGACGCGCTGCTGCGGTTGGTGGATAGCTATCGCGCGATCGGTTACAAGCAGGAGCTGCAGGAGACCTGCGAGCACGTGCGCCGCTTCTACCCGAACGCGACAGGGCTCGCCCGCACGTGCCCAGCGGCGGCCGATTCCAGCGCGACCCCCGCGACCCCGTCGACCCCCTCCCCCTCCACACGCTGACCGGCGTGGCAGGGGGGGCGCTGTTCGGGGGCTCGTTCGACCCCGTGCACGTCGCACACTTGATCGTGGCAGAAGCAGCGGCGGACGCGCTGGGGTCCAACGTGCGGTTCCTCCCCGCGCGCGAGCAGCCCTTCAAGCGCGCGGCTCATCAGGCGACGCCGGAGCAACGGGCCGAGATGCTGGACTTGGCGGTCGCGGGGAATCCCCGCCTGGGTGTGGAGCGCGTGGAATTGGGCTTGCCGACACCCTCCTACACGGTCCGGACTCTGCGGGCCCTGGGCGATCGCGAGCCGGGGAACCGGTTCACGTTATTGCTGGGGGCGGACGCCGCCCGAGACTTGGCGGCGTGGTGGGAAGTTGAAGCCCTCCCGCGACTTGCCGACATCGTCGTTTTCGCCCGGCCGGGGGCGAGCGTGGTGCGCCACCCCCTGATCAAGCGGGTCATCCCGGTACCCATGATCGACCTCTCCGCGACGCAGGTGCGGGAGCGCGTCAAACAGGGGCTTTCCATTCGATATTTAGTGCCCGATTCGGTGCGCGAATACATCGGCGCTCACGGGCTGTATCGCTAGGAGTGTAATGGCTAATCGCTGGTTCACGAAAATCTTCGGAACACGGTTCGATCGCGAGTTGAAGCGCATCCAGCCGATCGTGGATGCGATTCACGAGCACGAGGCGCGCCTCAAAGACGTCGGGGACGCCGAGCTGCAGGCGCAGACCGGCAAGTTCCGCGAGGCGATCGCCGAGCGCACCGGCGCTCAGCACGCCGACGTCGAGCGCCTCAAGAAGGCGAAGCACGACTGCCCGGATCCCGAGGAGCGCGCCAATCTCACCGAGCAGTTGAGAAAAGCGGAGCAGGAGTTCGTCTCCGAGCTGCAGCGCACGCTGGACGACCTGTTGCCGGAGGCGTTCGCGACGGTGCGCGAAGCGGCCCGCCGTCTGCTGGGGAGTGAGGTCGTCGTCACCGGGCACCCGATGAAGTGGGACATGGTGCCCTACGACGTCCAGCTCATCGGCGGCATCGTGCTGCATCAGGGCAAGATCGCCGAAATGGCGACCGGCGAGGGCAAGACGCTCGTCGCGACGCTGCCGCTGTATCTCAACGCGTTGGCGGGTCGCGGCGCGCATCTCGTCACGGTGAACAACTATCTGGCGCGGCGCGACTCGCAGTGGATGGGCCACCTCTTCAAATGGCTGGGCCTCACCGTCGGGTGCATTGACGACACGCAGCCCTCGACCCCCGAGCGGCGCGCGGCCTACCTGTGCGATATCACGTACGGCACCAATAACGAATTCGGCTTCGACTACCTGCGCGACAACATGGTTGGCAGCCTGGAGCACCGCGTCCAGCGCGGGCACGTCTACGCGATCATCGACGAGGTGGATTCGATTCTGATCGACGAAGCGCGCACGCCCCTCATCATCTCCGGGGTCGTGGGCGCGGAGTCGGATGAGAAATACGCACAGTACAATGCCCAGGTGGTGCAGTTGGTGCGCAAGCAGACCGCGATCGCCAACGATCTGATCGCCAAGGCGGAGCCGCTGCTCGAGAACCCGGATACGAATTACGAAGGCGCGAAGCTGCTGTACAAGGCACAGCTCGGCATGCCGAAGAACAAGAAGCTGTTGAAGCTGCTGAACGAGCAGGGCGTCAAGCAGCAGGTGCAGCGCGTCGAGCTCGACCGGCTCGCCGACCGCAAGCTGCCGGCGCGCGACCAGAAGATGCGCGACATCGAAGATGATCTGTACTTCGTCATGGATGAGCGCGGCCGCTCCGTGCACCTGAGCGACAAGGGCGTGGAGACGATGTCCCCGCAGGATCCGACGCTGTTCGTGGTGCCCGACATCTCGCACGCCATTCACGATCTGGAGCACGATCCGGACCTCACGCCGGCGGAGAAGATCGAACGGCGCCGGACGGTGGAGGGCGAATACGCGGCCAAGA
>QHUF01000068.1 GCA_003221075.1 Gemmatimonadota bacterium | reverse complement strand
TGGCATCCCCTTCAGCCAGCGGGCGAAGGATGCCGACCGGACGGCCGTGCTGGAGCGCGTCATCGAGGCGGCGGCGTCGTCCGATCACCTGTCTGCCGCGGTGGCATTCCACCTCGATCAGATGGAACGGGCCGAGCGGCAACTCCTGCACGAACGCCATCTCGTCAGTAAGGAGTTGGCAGGACTGGAACGGGAGTCACGACCGCGTCCGGGGGCGGCACTGCTGGTCCAGGACCAGGTGGGTGTGATGGTAAATGAAGAGGACCATCTACGATTGCATGGTATGTGGTCGGGATTCGATTTGGAGGACGCGTACGCCGAGGTGGAGGCGGTCGACGCTGAGTTAGGCCGGCTCGTTCCCTTCGCCTTTCATCATGAATTTGGCTATCTTACGTCCTGTCCCACGAATGCGGGGACGGGACTCCGGGCCAGCGTGCTTATCCATTTGCCGGGTCTTGTTTTGACCAAGGAAATCACCAAAGTTCTTCAGGGACTGTCGCAGGTAGGCCTAACCTTTCGGGGCTTGTACGGGGAAAACACAGACGTTGTCGGGAATTTCTTCCAGTTGTCCAACCAAACAACCTTAGGGAAGACAGAAGACGAGCTGATCGATCACCTCGGGAAGATCGTGCGGCAGGTCGTCGAGTATGAGGAACAGGCACGAGACGTGCTGTTGAGAACAGCACCCGAGGAAGTGGAAGACAAGACGTGGCGCGCGTATGGGCTGTTGAAGCATGCGCGCCGGTTGTCGTTCGAAGAGACGATGAACTTGTTGAGCGGCGTGCGGTTGGGTGTCGGTCTGAAGTTGCTTCCTGGACCGGGAGTTTATACGCTCAACAAGTTGCTGATCTACACTCAGCCTGCCCACCTGGCGGCGATGGATGGCCGGTCCACCGGCGATCGCGAGCTGCCGACGGTGCGTGCGGCGTTCGTGCGACGCCTGCTCGAAGCGGAATCCAGTTGAACGGCGAAAGGTGCGTTCTTCTTAGATGAACGGCTACAATTTCACGGATCGCGTTCGGAAAGTTCTGCAGATGGCCCGCGAAGAGGCGGCGCGTCTGCATCACGAGTACGTCGGGACCGAGCACATCCTGCTCGGTTTGATCCGCGAGGGCGAGGGTGTCGCCGCGGCGGTGCTGACCAATCTCAACGTCGATCTGGAAGAGATTCAGCAGAAGATCGAGGAGACGGTCAAGAAGGGCAAAGCGGCGGCGGCGGCCGGTCCCGACCTTCCCTATACATCGCGCGCCAAGAAGGTGCTCGAGCTGGCGATGAGCGAGGCGCGGGAGCTCAATCACTCCTACGTGGGCACCGAGCATCTGCTGCTCGGGCTGCTGCGTGAGGAGAAGGGGATTGCCGCACAGGTCCTGACGGACGCAGGCGTGAACCTCGAGCAGGCGCGCGCCGAGACGCTGCGACTGCTCGGGAGCGAGATGCCCTCGACGCCGGCCGGCGGCGGCACGGGTGCCCAGCCGACGCCTCCCAAGAGCGAGAAAAAGTCCAAGACGCCCGCGCTCGACCACTTCTGCCGCGACCTCACGCAGCTCGCGGCCGAAGGGGCGCTCGATCCGACGATCGGGCGGCAAAAGGAAATCGAGCGCGTGATGGAGATCCTGTCACGCCGCAAGAAAAACAATCCGGTGCTGATCGGGGAGCCCGGCGTCGGCAAGACGGCGATCGTCGAGGGGTTGGCGCAGCTGATCGCGGGGGGGCAGTGCCCCGACGCGCTCAAGGATCACCGCGTACTATCGCTCGACATGGCCGCCGTCATCGCCGGTACGAAATACCGCGGCCAGTTCGAGGAGCGCCTCAAGGCGGTCATCAACGAGATCGCGCAGAACAAGAACATCATTCTGTTCATCGACGAGCTGCACACGCTCGTCGGAGCCGGGGCGGCCGAGGGCGCGGTGGACGCGTCCAACATGCTGAAGCCGGCGCTGGCGCGCGGCGAGCTGCAGTGCGTCGGCGCGTCGACGCTGAACGAATACCGCAAATACATCGAGAAGGACGGCGCACTGGAGCGTCGCTTCCAGACGGTGATCGTCGATCCACCGACCGTCGACGAGACGATCGAGATCCTCAAGGGCCTGCGGAAGCGCTATGAGGACCACCACCGCGTCATCATTCCCGACGAGACGCTGATCGAGGCCGCGAAGCTGTCGGAGCGATACATCACCGACCGCTTCCTGCCCGACAAGGCGATCGACGTGATCGACGAAGCGGGCGCACGCGCCCGGCTGGCGGCGCAGGTGCCGCCGCCCGAGGTCGCCCAGCTGAAGGACAAGCTCGAGGGGATCAACGGCGACAAGGAAGCCGCGGTGCGCGATCAGAACTTCGAGAAGGCGGCCTCGCTGCGCGACTCTGAGCGCGAGCTGCAGGCGGAGATCCGGCGCAAGCAGGAGGAGTGGGAGCGCGAGCGGCAGACCCGCCGGCCGACGATCAGCGAGGAAGGCGTCGCCTTCATCGTGTCGCGTTGGACGGGCATTCCGGTCACCCGGCTCCAGGAAGCCGAAACCGCGCGCCTGCTGCGGATGGAAGACGAGCTGCACGAGAGCGTCGTGGGCCAGAACGAAGCGATCCAGGTGATCTCGCGGGCCATCCGGCGCAGCCGGGCGGGCCTCAAGGATCCCAAGCGTCCGATCGGCTCGTTCATCTTCAGCGGTCCTACGGGCGTGGGCAAGACGGAGCTGGCGCGGGCGCTGGCGCGCTTTCTGTTCGCCGACGCTCAGGCGCTGATCCGCGTCGACATGTCGGAGTACATGGAGAAGTTCTCGGTGAGCCGGCTGATCGGCGCGCCGCCGGGATACGTGGGCTATGAGGACTCCGGCACGCTCACCAAGGCCGTGCGGCGCAAGCCGTACTCGGTGGTGCTGCTCGACGAAATCGAGAAAGCGCACCCCGACGTGTTCAACATCCTGCTGCAGGTGCTCGACGAAGGGCACCTCACGGATAACTACGGGCGACTGATCGACTTCAAGAACACCGTCGTGATCATGACCTCGAACGTCGGCGCGCGCGACGTCGTGAAGGGCAAGACGCTCGGCTTTGGCAAGCAGGACGCGAAGAACGACTTCGAGCGCATGTCCGAGAAGGTCAAGGAAGAGGTCAACAAGGTCTTCAATCCGGAGTTCTTGAACCGGTTGGACGACGTGATCGTGTTCCACTCGCTGAACCGCGAGCACATCGCGCTCATCGTCGCGATCCTGGCGCGCGACGTGCAGAAACGCCTGGGCGAGGAAGAGCTCACGCTGCGGCTCACGCAGGGCGCGACCGACTTCCTGGTCGATCACGGCTACGACGAGCACTACGGCGCGCGGCCCCTCAAGCGCGCCATTCAGAAATACGTCGAGGACCCGCTCTCGGAGAAGATCCTCGTCGGAGATTTCGCAAAGGGTGACGAGATCGAGGTGGACGTCGCCCCCGACAAGGAGCGCCTGGCATTCCGGGCACTCTCCGGCTCGAAGGCGTGATCCGCCGACTCACTCTTCCATTCTTATTGAGTGTCGCCGCCGCCGCTCCGAGCCTGTGCGCTGCACAGGCCGGCGTGGCGGGGGGTGCTGGACAGACGCCCGCCCCGGACTCGATCGCGGTGGTGGGCCAGCGCCGCAATAGCCCCATCGGCGTCATTCAGATCAGCGGCCTCGTGCCGGGCCGTCCCCTCAACTATCGCGACGTCCAGCGGGCGATCCAGGCGCTCTACTCGAGCGGCCAGTTCGACGACGTCCGAATCACGCAGGCGCAGGCCGGCGGCAAGAACGTGCTCGTCATTCACGTGCACGAGCGGCCCATGCTGATGAAATGGGCGGTCCGCGGCGTGCAGCGCCTGTCGGAGCACAGCGTCCGCGACAAAGTCGCCATGGCCGAAGCCCGGCCGCTCGATCCGGCCGCCGTGGAGCGCGGCCGCGCACGCATCGATTCGCTGTATCACGCGAAAGGCTATTACCTCGCCCGCACCAAGCCCCTGTACGTCTACGAGCGCGATTCGTCGGGTGTCCGCGTGATCTTCGACATCGACGAGGGAAATCGCGTCGCCATCGCGCAGGTGGATTTCCAGGGCAACACGCATTTCACGGACAAGCAGCTCGTCGCTCAGATGGCCACGCGACCCGAAGCGTTCTGGTGGTTCCACTCGGGCGAGTACAACGACGACAAGCTTTCCGACGACTTGCACCAGAAGCTGCCGTCGTTCTACGGCAAGCAGGGGTTCGTAGACTTCCAGGTGCTCGACGACACGCTCCTCGTGCACGAGGGGGGCGGGAAAGC